>VGTJ01000123.1 GCA_016874775.1 Deltaproteobacteria bacterium | reverse complement strand
TCAAGCGCTCAATATCAAACCCGGTAAGTTTCATGGCGATTGGAACTATACGCTTCTTCCTCGCTCTTAATCGGTAACTTAATTCTTGCCCATGCCTTAGCTGAAGAACGCATGACTTTTTCGTCTTTACTGAGGAGATGCTTGAGGAGAGGGTGATTGGGGGCGGGTTGGACTCTCCGTGGCTGCCCGTAGCCCTGCTCTTCGTAAGAGGCCATCAAGGTCACTCAATGCGTCAGCCACCGAGCGCTGCGCTTCAAGCAAGTCGGTATTGGCTTTGGCGAGTTGGACGTAATCTTTCTTTTCTACGCAATCAATAATTCCTGCGATCGCGAGATGATAGGATCGCCAGGCCTCAATGTATTCCTGATGAACGTTTTGTAACGGTGCGGCTTGGGGATGATATTTTTCCAGTCGCTGCACGTATTCTTGAGCGACATTAACAATTGGCTTCAACGTCTGGATGGTAAACGCATCATTCACAAACTGCTCTTGCCGAACCGAGACAATAGCATTACTGATCTGCGCTTCTGTTGCGGTCCATGATCGTGCCTCGTCCAGGTAGGTTGTCAGGTCCGCTCTGATATCAGGCTCTTGTGGGCGGGGGCAGCCGAAGAGCAATGCACAGGAGAGGGTAAGGCAGAGAAAAAACAACGGGCGAGGTGACGACGTTACTGTCATGCTGAGTTTCTCGAGCAAGGAATGAAAAGCCGTCTATGATTTTTTCTCGTTTCCGACCTTCTCAAAGACGAGTTGCGCATAGTAACTGACACTCTGGCCGAGGAGGTAGATTTGTGGAGACGGATCTTTCCTTGCGTATACGGCTGACGATGTCGGGTTCAAACCACCGAGGGAAACCGTGGCGATTTCTTTGCCTGCTTTGTCCTTGACTACTACTGTTGTCGTTGGGCGGTCAAGACCATAGGCTTTGACATCCTTCGGTTCTTTATCGATGATCGTCACCTCTTTGGTCGGGGTTAAGTTCTCAACAAAAGAAGTGACCAAGTCAGAGGAGACATTCAACCCTGTCGGCTCAACGACCGTCCAGCGTTCACCGTCACGACGACAGACGATAGAGACATTGTCCCGTTTGAGGGTGACCTCTTGAATGTCCTCACGAGCACCTGGCAGAAAATAGCTTTGCTGGATCACAACCGGGGCCGTGGGGTCAACGAGCCCTGGCCTCTTGTTTGGTTTCCATTCAACGAGGAAAAAATAGGTTCCCAGCACTGTTGCCAGCGCATAGTACAAGCCGATTTTCGTCCAGCTCATCCGTGTTGCCTCCGCCAAAAGAAGACTGCGATTCCAGTGAGAAAGAACAAGCCAGGGAGCACAACGGTGCTCATCGTCAACAGCCACCGTCCTTCTCTTTCGGTCATGATGAACGTTGTTTGTCCTGCGGTCTGGCGTGAAGGTCGCTCGCCAAGAATCTCTTGATCGTTGGCCAGCCAATTGATGGCGTTGACAAACAGATCGCGATTGCCACCTTGATCGAGCAAACTATTGTTGAGCATGTCGGCGTCGCCAAAGACAGCAATACGTCCCACTTTCTCGCCGTTTCTGATGGCAACTTCTCCTGCGATCGGGACAGGGCCAGAGATATCGCGTTCAGGCGCATAGGTTGCAGTGCCGTCCTTACCGATATGACTAAACGCGGTTGCGAACCCATTGCCTGAAGTCGCAAGAATAGGGCGTGCAACAATGCCCTTTGCTTGATCTTCGCGCACTTCAACGACACGAGCGAGGGAAAAGATCGGCGGCGCATTGACCGACAACAGCATGGGGTGGGTCTTGGCAGTTGCGGATACACGATAGGTGATCACTTCCCCAGCGTAGAGCCGTTTGGCTGGGTCGACCGCCACGGCATCCATAAGATGGACATTGTATTTTTCCAGGAATGGAATTATCGACGGTGAACCGTGGACATCGAATAGCACGAAGAGTGATCCACCGCGTTGTATGTACGCATCAAGCGCAGCGAATTCCTCCGGCAGAAATGGTCCCTTGGGGCCGAGAATAATAACGACATCAGCATCGGCGGGCACATTGCCCTCGCTGTTCCCAAGTGAAAGGGGTCGCTCCTGATAGGTCTCGTCAAAAATCGCGCCCCGCAGTTTGGAGTAGCCGCCGTGGGGCGACTCATCGGATAAGCTATTTTCACCGTGCCCGGTGAGAAAATAAATCATCTTTTCTTTATTGCGCGTGACTTGCAGCAACGTTGAGGCGACGGCGCTTTCGCCACTCGAGAGCAATACGCCTTTCTGTTGGTTCTCTGACTCGAACACTAGCGTGCCATACTGTTGCGCGTGGTATTGGCGGGCCAGGGCTGGGTTCCGGTTCATGTCGACGATCGTGTAGTGCAGGTGCTTCGACAGATTCCCCATTCGCCACAGCATGTCTTCGACGAAAAAGTTCTCGGGCCGGTCACTATTGATAAAGGCAAAGGCGTGCACGTCTTTGGTGAGATTTTTCACAATCTGTTCGGTGCGCGGCGACAGAGTGAAGCGTTTCTCGGGTGTAAGATCAATACGGTGGTTATGATTGTCGAGAATCGCCTGCGCCGCGAGCAGCAGGGCAAAACAGCCAAACGTGCCAACGATCAACTTTATAATGTTCCGGAGATTAGTACTCACTTCCGTCCCCTCCATTGTCGCGCTTCGAGCGAACGCAGTGTGAGGAAGCTAAAGAAGAGCACGAAGACGATGAAAAAGGTAATTTCTTTGGAGTCAATGAAACCTTGGGCAAAACTCTGAAAATGGGTGACCATCGAGACTTCGGCGAGCCAGCGGAGCACGCCTTGGTTCATGGCCCCGTCGTTCCAACTGAGAATCCAGAACAGTAATGACAAGCCCAGCGCTGAGAGACCAGCAACCCCGAGATTGTCCGTCAGTGAAGAAATGAACAGCCCACAAGCGATGAAAGCCAGAGAAATCAGGACCAGTCCTGTATACCCAGCAATGGTGATCGTCCAATCAAAGGGCTGGATGGTGTAGAGCAGAATCGGATAAATGATCGTAAAAGACAGAATGAACAGCGTGGCAATGCTACAGGCGACGAATTTGCCCCAGAAGAGTTCACTATCACGCATAGGGTAGGTCAGGAGCAGTTCTATCGTTCCAAGTCGTTTCTCTTCAGTGAACAAACGGATAGTGAGGAATGGGATCGTCAACAAGACCACTAAGCGCAGATCGGTGAAGAACAACTGCCAAAAGCTGCCCATGATGTTCATGCCAAACCCGAACTGCACGTAGAAAATGAGGTCGGTGTAAAAATAATAGCCACTGAGGAGCAGGAACACGGCAGTGATCAGATAGATAAACGGCGAGAGAAAATAGGAACGGAGTTCCTTGATCACCACCGCCCAGAAATTCGTGAGCGATCTGCCGCTAGCTTGGGACATAGGATACCTCGGGGAAATTTTAGTTAGTTATCCGTATTCTCAGTATTCAGTGATCAGTCATAGAAGAGAACCAGAAAGCGCAGTCCTTTTGTTCCCTACAGCCTGAAGCCTACGATCTTCAGGCTCTTTACTACTGACAACTGATCACTGACAACTGTCTTATGCTGCCTCTTTGCGCTGGTCGGTTGGGGCGGTCAGGCGGACAAACAGCTCTTCAAGGCCGAGCGTCATCGGCGTCATTTCGTACAAAGCCCAACCGCGAGTTACAATTGCCTGAGCAATCTCGCGAGTCGTGGTGCGATCAGGTGAAGTGACAATGAAGCTGTGTCCCTCCTGACCCTTTTCTGTCGATTCCTGTTCGATGACGTCTTTCACGCCGGGAAGTGCGCGAAGGGCGCTGATAATTTCTGCCTGTGGCCCTGCAACTCGGATATTCGTGCGCGTTGCTCCCTGGATACGATCGCTGAGTCCGGCGGCGGTGTCTTCCGCAATAATGTTGCCTTTATCGATAATAACTACGCGTTGGCAGGTGAGGCCAACTTCATGAAGGATATGGCTCGACAGCAAAATTGTCCTTTTGCCTGCCATGCCAGAGATCAAGTCGCGCATTTCGATGACTTGATTGGGATCGAGACCAACGGTGGGCTCATCCAAAATCAGCACTTCAGGATCGCATAGGAGCGCCTGGGCGAGCCCGACACGTTGTCGATATCCTTTGGAAAGCGTACCAATGTGACGATGGGCCATGTGTTCGAGCGAGCACTGCTGCAGGACACGATCGACTTGGCTTTGCCGCATTTCGGCAGAATTTCCTTTGACCCGAACACAGAAGTTGAGGAACGATCGCACGGTCATGTCAGGATAGAGCACGACACTTTCCGGCAAGTAGCCCAGGCGGCTGCGTGCTCCTAACGAATCCATTTCAACGTCGATACCCGCAACGCTCACCTTGCCTTCGGTAGGAGGAAAAAACCCAGTCAGAATCCGCATCAGGGTCGTTTTTCCTGAGCCATTGGGACCCAGAAGGCCAACGATCTCACCTTTTTTCACGTCGAATGAGACGTTATTGAGGGCGCAAACCTGGCCATAGTATTTCGTCACATTTTTTACTTCGATCATAAGAGGATCTTTATGTGTCTTATGGTGCTGGGGTAGCGGCAGGAGCTGAAGATATCTGTTGTTTCAGCTTACTAATCTCTGTACGAAGTGAACCTTCCAACTGCAATAGGTTATCGCGCTCGAGTTTGAGGCTTCCTATATTCCGGGTTTGTTCTTCGACTTGGGTGCGGAGGGTGTTCACTTCTCCGGGGAGGATACTGGTCAGTATATTTGAGGAAATACCAAGACGTTCAAAAGCAATTCCTGTCAACAGAAGAGAGATCCACAGCACTCCTGTTCCGACATAGCTCCATACGGCTTTTTCTACTGAATTATCTTCCGGTGCTTTATTGACTGTATTTGCCATTGTTCCCCTTCTTTCCTTTCTACGGACAAATTTGCGTGGGCATTAACTAGCAGAAAAAAATTTGAGGGGAAAGCGGCGCAATTTGCATTGTGTTGTCAAAAGGTGAGGAGATGTGGGGAGGTGAGTAAGGAAGAACCAGCAGCACGTGATGAAGCGTGCTGCTGGTTGCTTTTCAGCCTAGCGAGCGCTCTGGATCAGATAGTTGATCGAGAAGGCTTCTGGCGTGTTGATCGGCACGTTTTCATTGAAATACCATTCGTTCACCCAGTCAGCCGGCTTGCTATAACCAGAGGGAGCATCCCACGGGCTGCCGTGTGCAGTCTGGAGATCGGCGGTCATTCCATGAGGATCGAACGCCCACTCATCTTCGTAGTTATACTTACCACCTTGGAGGGGACGAGCTGGATAGCCGTCATAGGGCTTCTTGTTGTAATCAAACATGTTGAAGAACAAGCGCCACAGCTCACCACCTTGGTCATAGGCTTCCATGAAGATCACGCCCAGGGTGTCTTTGTCGATGTACATAATGCGCTTCGAGAACGCATATTGGCTGTACGCGGTCGGGAGGCCTTCGATGACCCACACTGGCCGTTTTTCCCAGTTGATGCCGCAAGGCGAGAAGGCACGGACGCCCTTGGTACCATCTGAGGGTTCACAAGCAATACGCTTTCCATAACCACCAGCGTGCATGGGGGCGAGGATCTCTTTTTCAGCCAAGAGACGGAATGTCCAGAACGACACCTTGGAGTTGAAACCCCACAGTGCGTCGAGGTCATAGTCCGTTCCCCAGAACGCGTCAGAACGGTTCGAAACGCTAATACGGCGAACGCGACGGAGTTCAGGGAGGTACATGTAGGAATCGTCTGGCATGTCGGCTGCCATGTAGCGGTTACTCAGTGTCCCAGCGCCTTTCAAGTCGCTTGGTTCGAAGAGTGGGCCAAACTGCTCAGTGTAACGCATCGGCGGGTTGTGCGGCACGACCGGCTTTGGATCTTGATAGAGGCGGCCTGTCCACATCATGCGACGCCAGAAACCCGAAGAATAGCGCCGTTCCATTTCGCCTTTGCTGTTGATGAGTTCCACGATCCATTCTGTACCGACGTTATCGGTATAGGCTGGCTTCTGCTCTTGGTTCCACATGATTTTGAAACCAACGAGAGGGTCACTGGCTTCAATCTTCGGGAATGGGGCGCCGGCAACATAGTTAAACATGTCGCGGCCATCTGGAGAGAGCTTCACTTGACCAGAATACTTTTCGGTTGCTTCTTTGTAAGCTTTTGGCCATTCAATCTTCTTGTAGTCGATGATCTTCATCGGCATGCCATGTCCGACATACCACTTCATGGCCGGGGTAAGCAGATCTTCCGCTTGTGCCATGTTTTCTTTGGTAACGGTGTCACCAGCTTTGACGTCAGCGAGCACGGTCGACGAGAGACCCAGTGCACTTGCGACGAGCGTTGCACCGGCAACGTTCAACCAACGACGTAACTTCATAATGTGCCCTCCTTTCGGGCGTTTATGGTTATAAGGGGCCACGAAATAAAATGACTCACGTAAACACTTGTGAACCCATACCTGAGCAAGATTATTTCCTCTTCAGGGTTCGACCTCTCCTTGCCCTCTTACGATGTTCCCCCTTTCCCTTACAACTGAGAATAAGAGTTTTTTATCTCTCTTCTCTTAATAACCTGAAAAAGACGAAAACAGTTTCCCAACAGCCCTCATACGTCAGGTTATCAAAAAAGATCAATTGCTTGGTCTGGTGCGCAGGACGAAGCGAGGCTTCAGCAAGGCGATAAGAACAGGCAGAAGAGTGACGGTTGCCAAGAAGCTAATCCCCACCCATAGCGCTAACAGTAGTCCCATCTCGGAATTGAAGCGAATGCTCGAAAATGTCCACAACAGGGTTCCGATGATCATTGTAATTGCCGTAAATGCGACCGATTTCCCTGACGTGGCAACCGCTTCTCGTATCGATTCTGGTAACGACAAGCCTGTACGGTACTCTTCGATAATCCGACTGACGATATAGAGCCCGTAATCGATACCGAAACCAACGCCTACTGTGACGACAGGTAAGGTGTTGATATTAATGCCAATATCACGTGCTCCCATGTAGGCATTGACAACGGCATTAGCGACCAACAGCGGAATGAGCATGTAGAGGCCTGCCATGATCGAGCGGTAGGTAAAAGCGAGAACGACGAAAATGGTGCCAAACCCTAGTACATTAACGAGAATGTCATTTCTCAATAACTCTTGGTTTGCTGCTGCCAGGGTGCCAATGATTCCCCCGGCCAGGACGAATTGCGCGCCTGGCGGTTGAGCAGAGAAATCTTGCGCGCGCTTAATGACGCGACGAATCGTTTCACCTTTGTGATCAGTGAGAAAAAAGCGAATCGGGGCGGAGACAAAATTATTCTTCTTGAATTCGATATAGCGGTTACTATCCTGATATGACGTGCCAGCGAGGTACGCACCAAAAATCGTCTGGATTTGTGCGTTCGTTCGCGGGAGGACTTCCCATTTCGGTTCACCTTCAGCTAGTGCCGCACTGACCGTGGTGAGAATGTCGACGAAGGAGAAACTCACACCGACTGCAGGGTCTTGCTCCATATACCGTTGGAACTTTTCGATGGCTGGCAGTACCGCTGGCGCGGCAACTGAGTCCTTTTCGCTTTTGCGTTCAAGGACGACGATTAGTTCTTCGACCCCACCAAATGTCTCCTGAATCTGTGCATAGGCAGCGTTGTACGGCGCATCGCGGTGCAAAAGTGGTGAAGCGGAGGTGGGATCGCCAATGACAAGATTCTGCCAGAAATATGCGCTGACGCCGACCAGACCAATCCACACGACGAGTGTTACCATTTTTCCAGCAGGGGAAAGGATGGCATCGGTTGCAGCATAGACGATACGTTTGAACGCCCCTTGCTCACGGGCTTCGATAACCCGAATGTCTGGTTCACGAAGATAGTAATAGACAATCGGATTGAGCAGTAACTCGCTGACGGTGATGGCGAGAATCCATACCGCAGCACTGATGGCTAACTTTTGCAGGAGGACGATCGGAACCAGGAGGATCACAAGCAACCCCAGCGCATCAGTCAGAATACCCGACAAGGTCGGTGTAAACAGTTCTGCGAAAGACGCGATAATGGCCGGCTCTTTCTGCCAGTTGGCTTTTTTGTATTCTTCGTAATACCGATCATGCATCTGTACGGAGTGGCTCACCGCACGAGCAGTGATGAAGAACGGAATAACCAGGGTAAGGGGGTCGAGACTAAAGCCAATCATCTTTATGAATCCCAGCCCCCAGATCGCCGAAATCACCCCTGTAATCGTGGGACGTAAGGCGCCACGAATGTCGCGGAAATACCAGTACAAGAAAACCCACATGAGCACGGTCGTGGTAAGAAAGATGAGAAAAACTTCGCGTGCGTAATAATACACCCAGCCGTAGAGCCACGGTTCACCAGCAACATGAATTTGCGTGTTGGCGTCGACAAATGGCTCGACGACCGAGCGACCGATCTCGTCAAACATGCGACGATGGTCCAGGCGTCCTTCGATGAAAGTGCCCTGAATAAGGGCGGCTTTTTCGTCAAGCGATACCAACACGCCGTAGAGATTCCGTGAGGTCAAAACGATCTGGCGGACGAGTTCGACCTCTTTATCTGTCGTTGGGGCTTTGCCCATGACTGGTTCAGTGGCGGTCATTCCACCCGCAAGCGTGCGAACCCGGCGATTGGTACGATGGGCAAGGGAGTTGATCAGTTCATGATTGACGCCATAGACTCTATCAAGGCGCTGCGTCATGTCGAAGATTTTGCCGAGGGTTTCTTTAGTGAAGATCGTGCCCTCTTTGACTTCGATCATGATGCGAACGGTATTCGCTCCGCCAAACATGGGAGCATACTGATTGTGAACTTTGATGAAGGGATGATTTTGTGGCAGCAACTCGTCAAAGCGCGTGACCATGTCGAGCCGCAGGGCGAAGAGCGCAAAGATAAGGGTCACAAGGCTTACTGCGATCAGGATCGGCATGCGTTTTTCGATAATTTTTTTCCCGAGAGCGTACAGAGCGCCCTTATCCGCTTCACTCATAGATTCCATCCTCTATTTTTTTTTCGATTGTCCCGTCTTTGGGCCTTTTTTCGCTGCCCCACCCTTGCGGGCTAACAGCCCATCGATAATCTTTTCTAGATTCTCTTGTGTGAGATCTTTGGCCATGATCCAACCATCGAAGACCAAGCTCGGCACAGCATCAAGGCGGTACGTTTGACCAAGCGTCAGGTTTTTCTCGATTTCGGCTTTCCCTTCCCCTTTGTCTAATCGCGATAACAAGAGGTCCGGATCCAGACCGATACTGTGTGCGACCCGGGCGAGACCGCTGCGGTTCGTCGTATCGATCTGTTCCTCGAAATGAGCGCGGAACAGGGCTTGTTGCATCTGTTCGCCAAGACCCATCGTTTGTGCGATAGCATGGGCACGGGCTGGTAAGATCGATTCTGCATGCACCAACGGGTAGGCGAAGAATTGGACCGCAAGTCGATCCTGATATTTCTTTTGTATCTTAGGCAGGAGTTCTGTCACCATGTGATAGCAGGAAGGGCAGAGGAAATCTTCAAAGACGGTGACCAGCACTCGATTCTCCGTTGCCCCTTCGGGAGCTCGACGGACAAAGCGATAGGACCCAGGCAGTGATAAGTAGTCGTCCATTAAATCTGCATAAACGGGAGAGCCAGGAATCACCGAGAGAGTGAGAAGCAAAGCGCAGATGTGGAAAAACATAAGTGGCTGGCGATCATACCGAGCCACGAGGTAAAAGCGCAATAGCGGGCGCTCTATAGGAAAGGGAGCATGAAGGTGGCCGAGAACCGAGTCGGAGAAACGGAGACGGGGAGAACCGGTGACCGCCCCACCAGTCTTCTTCCCCGATTCTCCGATTCTCCGATTCTCCGATTCTCCGGTTCTCCGATGCTTTCTCAGCGGTTACGCAATCAACTGTCCCAACACATACGGCAGAATGCCGCCATGGCGGTAGTACTCAATCTCAATTGGTGTATCGATACGCAAAGTGACAGGCACTTTCTCGGTGGAGCCATTGGCACGATGGATCACGAGTGTGAGATCTTGCCGTGGCTTGATGTTGTCTGAGAGACCAATGAGATCGAAGGTCTCAGTACCATCGAGTTTGAGTGTCTGGGCATTGGTGCCGTCTTTGAACTGACACGGCAGTACGCCCATACCAACGAGGTTACTGCGGTGAATGCGCTCGAAACTTTGGGCTACCACTGCACCAACGCCTAAGAGTTTCGTGCCTTTGGCGGCCCAGTCCCGCGAACTGCCGGTACCATATTCTTGGCCAGCAAAGACGACCAGCGGCACTTTGGCAGCTTGGTACTTCACCGCAGCATCGTACATGCTCATCTGTTCGCCGCTGGGTTGATATTTGGTCTCGCCACCAACGACACCGGGAACCATCTGATTTTTGATCTGCGTGTTCGCGAAAGTCCCGCGCGTCATCACGCGGTCGTTACCACGTCGTGCGCCGTAGCTGTTGAAATCCTCAACTGTGACCTTGTTGGCAATCAGATATTGTCCAGCCGGACCGGTCTTTTTAATTGAACCAGCCGGACTGATGTGATCGGTGGTGACAGAGTCGCCCAGGATCGCCAGAGGGCGAGCACCATTGATGTCAGCAATCTTCCCAGGCTTGCCGGAGAAATCAGTAAAGAACGGCGGCTCTTGGATGTAGGTTGACGACGTGTCCCACTGGTAGACCGCACCGGTTGTGCTGGGAATGTTGTTCCACAAGGGATTCTCAGCGGTGAAGTCGGCATACAAACGACGATAGGTTGCAGGATCAAGTGCCGCAGACATGAGGTCACTGACTTCTTTCAGACTCGGCCAGATGTCCTTAAGGAACACATCTTTGCCGTCTTTGCCTTTGCCAAGTGGTTCTTTGCTGAGGTCGATATTCACACGACCAGCAAGCGCAAACGCAACCACCAACGGCGGGCTCATCAAGAAATTAGCCTTGATGTTTTGATGAACACGGGCCTCGAAGTTGCGGTTCCCACTCAGCACCGATGCACCAACCAGATCATTCTTCACGACGACATCTTCAATCCGCGCATCCAGCGGTCCAGAGTTGCCAATACAGGTTGTGCAGCCATAACCGACAAGGTTGAACCCGACTTGATCGAGGTACGGCTGCAGGCCGGTCTTTTGGAGATACTCGGTCACAACTCGTGATCCAGGACCAAGGGAGGTCTTCACGGTTGGTTTAACGATTAGACCTTTTTCGACGGCTTTCTTTGCTAACAGACCGGCAGCTAACATGACACTAGGATTGGAGGTGTTGGTGCACGAGGTGATCGCTGCAATCAGCACATCACCGTGGCCAATCTCTCCCAGGTTGGAGCCGTTAGCGACAGCAAAGCGCTGGCCCATTGTCGCGGCATCTTTGGCGTAGCCGTTATCTTTGATCGGTTTGCTATAGAGCTCAGTGAACGTACTCTTGAGGTTAGACAAGGCAATGCGATCTTGTGGCCGTTTTGGTCCAGCGACATTAGGCTGCACCTCGGCCAGGTTCAGCTCAAGCTCTTGACTGTATTTGCACTGACCTTTCTTGGGGATACCGAACATACCTTGCGCTTTGAAGTAATTGCGGAAGGTTTCGACTTGCTCATCTGTCCGGCCAGTGGCACTGAGGTATTTGCAAGTCTCCTCATCGACCGGGAAAAATCCCATGGTTGCGCCATATTCAGGTGCCATGTTGGCGATCGTCGCTCGGTCTGTGAGTGGCAGTGAAGTCGCTCCCTCGCCGTAATATTCAACAAACTTGCCGACGACGTTGGCTTTGCGTAGTAACTGAGTGAGATGGAGCACGAGGTCTGTAGCAGTGACACCTTCCCGTAGCGAACCAGTTAAATTGACTCCAACGACATCGGGCGTGAGGAAATAGACCGGCTGACCAAGCATGCCGGCTTCGGCTTCGATACCACCGACGCCCCAACCGACAATGCCAAGGCCGTTAATCATGGTGGTGTGCGAGTCGGTGCCAACCAGCGTGTCGGGATAATAGACATCGTCTTTCTCCAACACGCCACGTGCCAGATATTCGAGGTTGACTTGATGGACAATGCCGATTCCCGGCGGCACGACCTTAAAGGTCTTAAACGCTTGCATGCCCCATTTGAGGAACTGATAGCGTTCAGAGTTCCGCTGGAATTCAATCTCCATGTTCTTGCGATAGGCATCACTCGTGCCAGACACATCGACTTGCACCGAGTGATCAACGACCAGATCCACCGGAACTAATGGTTCGATCACTTGTGGGTTCTTGCCCAAGCGCGCAACAGTTGAGCGCATAGCGGCGAGATCAACCAGCAACGGCACGCCAGTAAAATCTTGCAAGATAATACGCGCGACCACGAACGGAATTTCCTCGGTTCGCTCGGCATTTGGTTGCCATTTGGCTAAGGTGCGAACATCCTCTTCGGTGATCTTCTTGCCGTCGCAATTACGCAGGACGGATTCAAGCACGATACGAATACTCACCGGCAATTGTGAGATAGGCGCGACACCTTCTTTTTCCAGTTGTGGTAGCGAATAGAACTTGCCACTACGACCACCGCTCAAAGGGAAAGTCTGTAATGAGTTGAAAAGATTGTGCGACATAAACACTCCTCTATAAAAGTGACATTTAGCTATTATCTGGTCGTCGTGCAGGCCGACAAGAGGGGAAGGTGGCGTATTGAGTCATTGGGGCATCGAAAGATCGGGTCATTGAAGACATCATGGGTTAACTTCTTTAATGGCTCGATGACTCAATCTTCCAATTCCTCCAGTAACGCCTTTGCCTCTTGTAAGTCTTTGGTCTCGAATCCTGAGGCAAACCAGTTGTACACTTCGGGCAACGTGGCGCGTACAGCGTGTTGCTTCTCCTGACTCTTCCACAAGCGGGCGAGGCTTATCGCCGCGCGCAGTTCCAGGGATTTGGCTTGTTGCTTCCGTGCGATGTCGAGGGCTTTGCGAAAGCACTTCTCGGCTTCCTGCTCCATTTCTGTCTGGGTGCTAGGTACTGGGTGCTGGGTGTTAGGAGGGACCGCTTCGGTAATTTTTAATTCTTCATTTTTAATTTTTAATTGCTGAAGCGTAAGCTCGCCGCGTAGCCGATACAGCTCTGCCTCATAGTAACGCTCCCCACTCTGTTCCACGAACTCTAGAGCTTGTGTGAGGAGGGGCAGCCCGTCCTCGATCTGTCCGCGCGTGCTGTAGACCGCTGCCTGACAAGCGAGAACTTCCGAGCGAAATACGTGCGCATCGATAGCGTCGGCAATGGTCAAGGCTTCTTGGATTTTTCCCAGCCCTTCCTCGGGATTTCCCTGCTGCATCAATACTCGCCCTTGGATGATTGTGTTCAAGGTCAGGAAAACGGGCACTTTGTATTCTGCACACAGACTCAAGGTCTCAGCGAGATACTCTACTGCCTGTGCTTCTTCCTGACGAAACAGATGGAACCAACTAGAGAACGTGTACGCGCAGATCAGGCTATGCGGGTGAGAGAGTGTCCGTGCATAAGCTACTGCCTCCTGACTTCTTTGTAAGGCCTGCTCAGGGTAACCCAAGAGCCACGAGGAGAGACTGGAAAATGCCAGTGCAAGCACCCGCGAGTCATATCCATATAGTAGTGCATGACCGCGGTGTTGTTGCGGGTCGTACAAAGTCAATGCTTGTTCACAGTACTCGCGTGCGAGGGCCAACGTTCCACACATGAAGTGACTTATACCCAGTACTGTAGAGGCATGGATAAGGAAATCTCGATCTCCTGTTTGCCCGGCAATCTGGTGGAGCTGTTTTGCCGCAGCCAGCGCTGTACGTGCTTCTCCGCGGGTGTACCAGTGAGTCCGCAAGGCCACGAGCACGGGAAACAGTTGCGCCGGATCTCCCAGGGGCTCGCTGAGGGTACGTACGCGTGTCAACGCGGCCCCCACTTCCGGTGCCGCCACTCCCTTGGTGACCATTAAGATGTTACCCAACATACTGTGAAAGAACACTTCTTGTTGGGCACGCTCAGGGGAGTCGGCGAGGGTCTGTAACAACGCTAATCCTTGCGTGAAGCAATGCGTTGCCTCGGTGTAGGCCGAACATTGGATAGCTGCTTCACCGGCGTGCTGCCAATAGGGCAACGCGAGGGCGGTCAACCCAGCCTCAGTGTAATGATACGCAAGCAATTCCGGTTGTGTTTCTACGGCGGCAGGGAAACGTTCCTGGAACACTTCAGCGATCCGTTGGTGATACTGCTGTCGCTGGTTTTTCGGGACCGACTGGTAGGCAACGTTCTGAATCAAGGCATGAGCAAAAGCGTACGTAGAGGAGGGCGGCTTGCCACGTTCGGACAGTAGCCCTGCTTCAACGAGGTGTTGTAACTCTTGTTGTAACGACGGTTCGTGTCCACCGACAAGCGCGTGAATGAAATCAGAAGAGAACTCCTGCCCCAGCGTCGCAGCGATGTGGACGAGCTCACGTGCTGCCGGTTCTAGTCGCGCAAGCCGTTGAGCCAGGACCTCATCGAGAGTGGCAGGCAGGGTTTGCAGCAACGGTACAGCCCGCCGGACTCTCACGTCGCGCTCGGCGCCTTGCTGCTGCGTTCCGGTTTCGAGGACACATTTGGTCAACTCTTCCACGAACAACGGCAGTCCCGCGGTGGTGGCGACAATTTGCTGAAGTACTTCGACCGGAAGAATACTGCCTTTACTGATATTTGCTACCAGCGCTTCTGCGTGCGGGCGTTCAAGGCGATGCAGGGGCACGTGGGTGAGGAATGCTCGTTGCCCCCAGGGCGCGGTAAATTCGTTATCAGCAGTGAGGAGGACCAAGAGCCGGAGCGAGGGCACTTGTGTGAGCAGGACGGTCAGCAGGTCGAGTGTCGAGGGGTCGATCCAGTGGAGATCTTCCCAAATACAGCAGCCAGGGGCGGGGGCGATCTCTTCTTTGATCCAGGTGAGAACAGTTTCCTGGATTTTTTCCTTCTTTCGTTGAGCGCTGAGAGGAACAACCGGATAGTTTGGCGGAGCAGGCAGCGACAGCAATGACGCCAACAGGGGGAGCGCGTCTTGTGACAACAATTTCCGGCCTGTCGTTCCTTCAGAGAGTTTGCGCAGCCTTTCTTGTGGTGAGTCTTGCGGGTGGAAACGTAGTGTTCTCTGGAAGTATTCAACGATCGGATAAAAGGCGGTGTTGCGATGGTAAGGAGAACAACGAAACTCTAGCCGTGCGCCACCATCTTGCAGCACCTGGGCAGTGAGTGATTTCGCCAGGCGAGATGCTCCACTCCCTGGTTCACCGGTAAGGAGTGCTCCCTGTCCGTGGCCCTTTTGCACCTGCTCCCATCGCTCTCGCAGCAATTTGAGTTCTCGATTACGACCAACTACCGAGGTGCGTCGGACCGCAGGTTGACGCCGTTCAGTGGAAGATCGTTCGGTGTCCGGCGTCCGAAGTCCGGTGTCTACCGACTGAGGAGTTCGGAGTTCGGAGTTCGGAGTCTGAAGAGTAGGAGGTGGGCGGGAACTGACTACTGATAACTGAGAAGTAACTACTGCCTTTTCACTTTCATCTCCAGTCTCGACCCAAGTTAATACTTTTCCGTCCTCATCAGCCGCGACACGCAGCGCTTCGATCAGCTCGACTTTCAGATCGTCCAAGGTGGCGTCGTCAAGGGCGAATTCGCGCTGCAACGCTCGATAGCTGACGCGTTGCCTCTCTTGCAGAAACGCACGTGCATGATCGACTAGTTCGGAAAATTTCATGCCCTGTTCTCAATCCCTGGAGAAATACGGTACCCCTCTTCTTTTCTTATGCGCTTTGCCGTGCTCGTACAAGGAGTTATACTCTGGCACGATAGGAACATCATGTATGGAGACGATGATTGTAACGGGTGGCGCGGGGTTCATCGGCTCGAATTTCGTCCGGCTCGCTCTGGCGAAGACCGAGGCTCGGGTCGTTGTGGTCGACAAACTGACTTACGCTGGCAATCTGCGAACGCTGGATGATGTTGCGCAGCATGCGCGTTTCACTTTCGTGCGGGAAGATATTGCTGACCGTGTGGCAGTGGAACGGATCTATCGCGAGCATAGGCCTTCTGCGGTATTGAACTTTGCGGCGGAATCGCATGTCGATCGTTCGATTGACGGTCCTGGGGTGTTCATTAGCACCAACATCAATGGGACATTCGAGTTACTTGACGCTGCACGCGCTTACCTTGCGCAAGCAGAGGGCTCACTCCGAGAGCGATTTCGCTTTCTGCACGTCTCGACTGACGAGGTCTACGGAACGCTGGGCCCGACAGGATTGTTTGCGGAAGAAACGCCGTATGCGCCGAACTCTCCATACGCAGCGTCGAAGGCGGCTGCCGACCACTTGGTGCGGGCGTATCACGAGACCTATAAGTTGCCAGCTCTTATCACTAACTGTTCCAATAACTACGGGCCGTATCAGTTTCCCGAAAAGTTAATCCCGCTCATGTTGCTGAATGCCATCGAGGGCAAACCGTTACCCATCTATGGTGACGGAGGCAATGTTCGTGACTGGTTGTATGTCGAGGATCACTGCGAGGGTATTTTGCAGGTGCTGCAACAGGGTCAAGTCGGAGAGAAGTATAATATCGGCGGGCACAATGAGCGTACAAACCTTGAGGTCATTGATACGCTTTGCACTGCGCTAGAGGCAGAGTTGCCTGCGGCGAACAATGCAACGCTGCGGGCAAAGGGGATCGGAAGCTATGCGAGGCTGAAGACGTTTGTTCCCGATCGCCCAGGGCACGACCGTCGCTATGCGATTGATGCGGGCAAGATCGGTCGCGAGTTGGGGTGGAAACCGCGCTATGATTTTGCCTCGGGATTGCGACGCACGGTGCGTTGGTATCTTGATCATCGGGATTGGTGTGAGTCCGTACAAAGCGGGCAATATCAACGTGAGCGATTGGGGCTGGCGACTGTGTAGGCTCGCTCACTCCGATAGCAACTCTCATTCAGACGGCATAAGATTGGCACACCGGAGTTGTCACCCTGAACACAGTGAAGGGTCTCTCAAAGAGACGCTTCGCCGCGCTCAGAATGACATGGCTCGATGCTCTCGTCGTACAATGTACGAATGTCACGCACTCTGGCTTAGGAGACATAGCAATGAGTGAAGGAAAAGTAGAGAAACGAGAGGCAGCAACGGAGGTCCCCCGCTCACTGGATTTCATTCGCGAGATCGTTGCGGCCGACAACAAATCGAACAAACACGGCGGACGCGTCGTCACGCGCTTCCCCCCAGAACCAAACGGCTACTTGCATATTGGACATGCCAAATCGATCTGCCTCAATTTCGGTATCGCTTTGGAAAACAATGGTGTATGTCACTTGCGGTTTGATGACACCAATCCAACCAAAGAGGATGTCGAATACGTGGATTCGATTCAGTCGGATGTCCGTTGGCTGGGTTTTGACTGGCACGACAAAAAGTTCTACGCCTCCGACTACTTTGAGCAGCTCTATCAGTATGCAGTACAACTGATTACCGAAGGGAAGGCCTACGTTGATAGTCTCAGCGCCGAAGAAACGCGAGCCTATCGTGGGACGTTGACCGAAGCAGGAAAAGTGAGTCCGTATCGCAACCGCTCTGTCGAGGAGAACCTTGATCTTTTCACTCGCATGCGTGCAGGGGAGTTTGCCGAAGGAACGCACACCCTCCGCGCTAAAATCGACATGACGTCGCCGAACATCAACATGCGCGATCCGGTCATGTATCGCATTCTCAAAGCTGAGCATCATCGTACTGGTAACACGTGGTGCATCTATCCTATGTACGACTATGCCCACTGCGTGTCTGACGCGATTGAACGGATTACGCATTCGATCTGCACGTTGGAGTTTGAGGACCACCGCCCGCTGTATGATTGGTTTCTTGATGAACTCCACACGCCTGATCGTCCCCAGCAGATTGAATTTGCGCGCCTCAATCTCACCTACACGATGATGAGTAAACGCAAGCTCTTACAGTTAGTGCGAGATAAGCATGTTCGTGGATGGGACGATCCGCGCATGCCGACTATTCAGGGATTGCGGCGACGTGGCTACACACCAGAAGCGATTCGCAGCTTTTGTGAAACCATTGGTGTGGCCAAGCGGAACAGTACGGTGGAGGTTGCCATGTTGGAGCATGAAATCCGTGAGGATCTCAATAAGCGTGCTCCACGTGCAATGGCGGTTCTCCGGCCGTTGAAAGTCCTCATCGATAACTTTCCAGAAGGACAGGTCGAAGAGTTGAACGCGGTCAATAATCCTGAAGATTCCAGTGCGGGGACACGCAAGATTCCCTTTTCGCGCGAGGTATACATTGAACAGGATGACTTCATGGAAGATCCACCCAAGAAGTTTTTCCGCCTCGCCCCTGGGCGGGAAGTGCGCTTACGCTATGCCTATATCATCAAGTGTGAGTCGGTGGTGAAGAATGCCCAAGGAGAAATCACGGAATTGCATTGCACCTACGATCCCGAAACCCGGAGTGGGGGCAGCGCCGAGAGCCGTAAAGTCAAAGCCACGATTCATTGGGTATCCGCGGCCCAAGCGATTCCGGTAGAAGCTCGATTGTATGACCACCTGTTTACCGTTCCAGACCCTGGCGCGGTGGACGACGTTACGACCGTGTTGAATCCCAACTCACTAGAAGTTGTTCATGCGTGTCGCGTTGAACCGAGTCTCGCTTCAGCAGCAGCAGGCAATCGCTATCAGTTTGAGCGACAAGGATATTTTTGCGTTGATCCAGACTCAGCTCCCGGGACCCTGGTTTTCAATCGGACCGTGACGCTCAAAGACGCCTGGGCGAAGATTGAAAAAGGGCAGAAGGGGAACGGGTAGGAGGAAAACGCTCCCGACGGGATTCATACTGCACCATTCTACTTGCGGCTGTACTTGCTGAACAGGGAGATGATGTGAGTAACGAGAAGAAAATCCTCGTCATCGCAGGCCCGAACGGTGCCGGAAAGACTACTTTTGCGCGCGAGTTTTTACCGAATGAGGCGAACTGTCCGGTCTTCGTTAATGCCGACTTGATTGCTGCGGGCTTGAGTCCGTTTCAACCGGAGGTCGCGGCTGTGCGTGCGGGGCGGATAATGATGCAACAGATTCATGAGTACGTGCGACGCGGGACCAGTTTCGCCTTTGAGACGACACTGAGCGGACGAGGATATGCACGACTTATCCCACAATGGCGACAATTAGGATACATTGTGAAGTTGTTCTTTCTCCAGTTACCGAATCCGGAAATGGCGATCGCGCGGGTTCGACAAAGAGTTCGTGGAGGTGGTCATAATGTCGCCGCCGATGTTGTCCGTCGCCGTTTTCATGCTGGCTTAAAAAATTTCGACAACGTATACAAACCATTGGTCAGCAAGTGGTCTGTATTCGACAATTCTGGTCCTGAACCGGTACTATTAGAAGAGAGGGCAAATACATGAATACTGAGCACCCATCTCAGCAGAAACGAGACCCAGATCTCACCAACGCACTTATTGCCCTCCGACGTGCTGCCAAACGTGCACGAGAACAAGCACAGCGAACAAAGAATACTGTCGTTGTGTATCATAATGGCACGATTGTAGAAGAGCTGATCCTCGAACAATATCCAGAAGGGTGATTTTAGCCGGAAAGCCCTCTTATTCTGCACTAAGGCATGGGCAAGAATTAAGTTACCGATTAAGAGCGAGGAAGAAGCGTATAGTTCCAATCGCCATGAAACTTACCGGGTTTGATATTGAGCGC
>VGTJ01000122.1 GCA_016874775.1 Deltaproteobacteria bacterium | reverse complement strand
ATTACTACTCAGCTGCATATGTTCCTCCTCTAGAGAGATCCTAATTCCCGTCCCTGGTCTGGCACGGGTGCGCCTATCTTGCACCTCTCTTCGTGTGAGGAAAGAACGCCGTTCAATCACCGCTTACGCCACGGAGTATCGATCGGCAAGCCTGGGACGCGTGACTGAGGTCGCTCGCGTTTTAGGCATCAAGCTCCGGCGCCGCGTAGAGCTTCGTCTAGCATCCTAGAACGTTAATGAGTGAAGGACCCAGGCGATCCAAAAGCCGTGTTCGGCTAGACCTGAAGCCGCGCTTGATGGGCGAGGTCCTCTTGTCGCTGGCGGGCCCGCCGTTCGTAACTCGCCTGATTCTTCGTACACACCAGGCTGTACGGACGGCCCTGGCGGTTGGTCATCACGTCCAGATCACACCCGTGGCGCCGGATCGAGTCCTCGACGTGACGGCGCCCAGTTTCTGGGGCTTTCAGCGTCCACTGCTTCTGCTTGGGATCTTTCAAGAAGGTGCTGAGTTCGCGACAATGCGCACATGTACACGCGATCTTGCTCGCTCGCGCCCAATCGCGCGGCGGCTCCAATGGTGTGGCGATCCGGGCACGCAAATGTTCCAGAGCAGCGCTGCGCAGGCGTTGTATCGCCGCCTGGGCCTTGGGGGCTGTCGTGCCGATCAGACCCAGAACGGTTGGGATGAGTACCGCATCGGGATCATAGGTCTTGGGCCAAGCCAGGATATGGTCCGCCACCTGATTCGCCAGAGCTGCGTCGATCTGGCCTAGCGCGGTCACAAGGTCAATCAGGCTGCCGGGTTCTACAGGGAGTGCGCGGATCCAGGGGTCGCGCTGCGGTGCACGAGCCGGGTCGCCCGGCAACGCCTCTACCAACGCGGTGGCAGCGCCGCG
The DNA here is from genome assembly GCA_016874775.1 of Deltaproteobacteria bacterium. Classification (NCBI taxonomy): domain Bacteria; kingdom Pseudomonadati; phylum Myxococcota; class Myxococcia; species Deltaproteobacteria bacterium. Next base: position 18,938 of record VGTJ01000122.1, on the reverse strand, counting down.
GAGGTTCACCGCGCCCCTGGGAACTGATGCAGCAACGCTCCGGGCGAGCAGGTCAGCGCAGGCGCTGAGGTTCGTTGCGGCATGGCTACTAATGATGTGTTTGATCAACACCGCAGCACGCTTTGGCGATAAGAGACTGGCAGCTTGGACAATCGCAGCGTTGTCGCCCTTACTGAGGGCTGCAGTGGCAAGGATATCCAGAAAGGTGTCGATCCGTGCGGTATCCTGCAACTGGCTCAGCAGATTCAGTAGTGTGGTGGTATTCCCGGGCGTATCGTTCTTCCCATACGACCAGCCGACCTGCCGTGGCCACGTCTCCAGCATGTGACCAGCGAGTTCGTGGGCCTCACGCCACAAGGCGGAAGAAAGACCTTCGCCACTCGCGGCCCAGCGTTCGGTCAGCCCAGTCAGATAAGGCAGTGTCGCCGTCAGCCCCGCCTGGTTGAGAACGGCAAGCCGCCGTGCCCGCGGCCACACCACCAGGGCCGCGCGCCGATAGGTGCGCACAAAGGAAGCGCCTTCGTTCCCGGTAGCCTCGTGGAAATGTTGTTCGTCGGGCTCCAGCTCTTCGAATGCCTCGGGCGGACAGAGCTCGTCCTCCGTAAAGGGCAAGGGCCCTAGCGTCGGCTGACTGCCGTCAGGATGGCGCCAATCGGACAGGGTCTCGGTCCGATCATGGACCTCACCGATCTCGAAGTCCTCATCATCCTCTTCGTCTTCATCATCCGCTGCCCACCGGCGACGACGCGACCCGGAGTACCCTGTGTATTCGGCGCTTCCGCTTTCACCGATAGTGACCAGCGCCAGGTGTAGGTCGCAATCAGCGGCAGATGCAGCGGCCACGAGCACTGCCGCCGCCGCTGCATCCGCCCCTTTCAGCGCGGCAAACGCCAGTTCTGCGGGCGTGTAGGCATGTTCCAGCGGGTAGAGCACCTTTGCAGGAGCGTCGTCATCCGCCGCTTCTTTCCCGGCGCTCCACTGCCGTAACAGCGCCGTCACCTCGGCCTGCTCGGTGTCATAATCTGGTGCGTGCGGTAGTTGGCCACGGCCCTGACGTCGCAGGTTGTAGACAAGCACCAGTCGGTATCCTGAAGTGAGGGGGAGGACCTCATGCACGCAGTCCGCATAGAACGCGGCAAAGGCCACTTGCGAGACCTCCGTGCAGTTCAGCTCCAGCCGCACTTCCCGGTCGCGGTGACGCACCAGCAGGGCCCCGCCGGTATAGATCGACGGGAGGACAATGAGCAGGGTCGCGAACATCCCGGCGGCCTTCTCGGTATCGCGATGATTCACGAAGAAACTGTCGGTGTCGTACACCAGGAGTTTATAGAAATCGGCAACGACTGGTTCAGTCACCCCGAGACCGCTCGTCGCCCGCGCCACGATGTCGGCCAGGGTCTGCTTCCAGTGCCGCCCGCTGATCTGTACCCGCTCGGGAGCGATCTGCCAGGTCCGCCGCACAGCCGGGTCGACCACGGTCGCTTCACCTCGGCCGTACGGAGCTGGCTCGGCGACGGCGATCAGTTGCTGCGCCTGGGCCGGAAGCAGTGGCAGGGCAATCGGGCCTACGCCTGCGACCTCCAGGCGGGGTGCAAACAGGTCAAGCGTGTCGGTAGTATAAAAATCACCAGGCCGCTGCACCCTCTGCAGTATCTGGGCTAGTTCGCTCGTGAGATTTGCCATACTTTTCTGCCACTCCTTCGGCTGTCATGACGCCGTTTCACTTTTCTCACACGACACTTGCTTTTTCAATGCATTCCGAGGGCGTTGTTGGCGGGGAGCAGACAACAGCCCGCGCAAACAATATGTCGTGGCAGGTTTTGCTTCTCTCGTTGCGGTCGTTTCTCCAGAGTCCTCAACAGCAACAGCTCTGCCGCTGTTGCGACGAGAGAGAACGTCTTCTTTCCAAGGGTATGCGTGCAGATATGGCCAAAGTGACACCGGCCAGCGGTGTGGGGTGTATGACGTGCGACGCTGTGAGATTGTCACGAGTGGTGAGCGCTATGCCGTCGCCAAACGACAATTAACCACCAAGGAACTACGTCAGTAAGCCATTCAGCATCATCTGAACTAAGCACACGGATTTTCGGGTCGCGCTGCGTAAATTTTTCTACAGTGAAAGGCGGACCGCCGAATTAGGTGTTGTCTATTCTTTTCACTGCGTAGAGTGAAATGCCGTAGAGGTGAGACATGTCAACCAAAGCCACTATTGTTTATGGCCCCACCTTCCACTTCTATCATGAGGTCTTCGGCGATGATGCGGTCTATCTGGAACTGGAAGGCGTGCAGTTTGAAGCTGGATACAACCGCGTGATGGTGCCGATTCCCGTGCACATCTGGGAAGTCATTCGCCAGTACCCTGGTGTCGATCTCTCGTTCGCGGAGAGAACGGACGCAGAGCTTGCGCAGTTTGTGGAGCAGGAAGTTGAGGAACGCATGCGGCTGTATCAGCAAGCGAGCGAGAACGCCAAAGGACTAGTGAGCCTGTGTGGAGCGTTGGTGTATGGTTCGGCGGATGAGCCACGCGAACAGCAAATCGCACGAGGACTAGAGCATTTTGCGACCATGCGGGCGCATCAACGACCAATTCAAGCAGCGATTGCCGAACTAGAGCAGCAGAACAAAAGAAAATGCGGATGAACGAACAAACTGTTATGGTGAAGAGTACGCACAGAGTCGAAGTCGTCCCGGTGCAGTTAGAAGCGCACCCCAATGCCGACAGTTTATCGATTGTCCGCATCTTCGATGGTTACACCTGCTGTGTGCGGACTGCCGATTGGCAAGATGGGCAACTGGCTGCGTATATTCCGCCCGATAGTGTGGTGGACTCAACGCGTCCCGAATGTGCCTTTCTGGCCGGGCATGAGCGCATTAAGGTGAGGAAGTGCGAGGCATCGTGTCCATGGGATTACTCACCCCTGCGCCAGCAGGCGCGCTGATTGGCGATGATGTTGCGGACTATTTTGGAGTTACCCACTATAAACCACCGTTGCCCCTATCCACTGGAGGAGAAACCGAAGCTCCACCCGGCGGGACGGGAAGTGAAACTACGGAACGCTGGAAAGGGCTTCCAACCAACGTGAGGCACAAAAGGACCAAAGGCAAGCCGGTTACGGCACCGATCAGCAGCCCCATAACAAAGAGTAAACGTTGGCGATCCTGAGTCATACGAAACAACTATACGTAATCAAGAACCAAATTTGTCGGGCGGCTCTGGAGTTCGAGGAACTGTCGATCTTCACGGAACTTGATGGGGTCTTTGGCGGCCCATCGACCGGTCTCCGCATCGTAATCACGACGAGGATTGGGGGAAGGTCTTGCATTCCAACATTTGGACTCTATCACTCTTTGTCAGATGTACGATTGCAAGACCTTCCCCCTTTTACTTCCCCTGTCCCGGGTCGATACTGAGACTCGGCTCATGATCATCATGAAACGGACACAGCCCCAGCAGATTCGTGCCGGAGGGTTTGAGCACGATGCCACGGGCGCTCGCGAGCTGTTCAAGACTGACGTCACGTTTGAGTCGCTCTAGCTCTGCGTCGGGAATGCGGGCCATTGAACTCCCTCCTGCTGTAAAACCTGTCAAGGTGGGACGATGGGTCTTCGGGTAGTTGTTTTCTGGTACAGGGTCTTATACAGTTAGGTGTATAATCATGCAAGCCCAAACGCTTCCCCCGCACAACCCTACGCTATACTGCTCCCGGTGAGAGAGGAGCAGGCTATGGCGCAGGAGAAGAAACCTATGCAGCAGAGCTTTGGGACACGCTTAGCAGCCTCGCGCAAAGCGGCGGGCTATACGCAAGCGGCCTTAGGCGCAGAACTCGGAGTCTCGCAACGGATGATTGCCTACTATGAGAGTCCGGAGGCGAATCCACCCGCGACGATGTTGGCCGCGATGGCCACGGTGTTAGGGGTCAGTGTCGATGTCTTGGTCGGTGTGGTACCGCTACCGAAGCGGACCGGGAAGCCGAGCAACAGTCGCGTGCAGCGGCGGTTACAGCAATTGGAGAAGCTCGGCCCGCAGGAACAGCGGCAAGTATGGCAGCTCGTAGATGTGTTAGTCGAACGGGAACGGCTCAAACGGCACGCACGGGCATGAGAGGACGATGAGGGATGATTGTCAGTTTCCGGCACAAGGGGTTACAGCGGTTGTTTGAGCGCGGCGATTTGCGCGGTGTCCCAGCCGCCTCTGCGCCGCGCTTGCGGCGGCAACTCGACGCGCTTGATGCGGCCAAAGAGATCAACGATATGGACTTGCCGGGCTTTCGGCTGCATCCATTGAAGGGGGATCGCAAAGGGACCTGGGCAGTGACGGTGACGGGCAACTGACGACTCACCTTTACGTTCGCCACTGGTAAAGCCGCCGATGTCGATTTAGAAGATAATCATTAAGAGGACACAGCCGATGCACACGATACGCAAACGCCGCCCGACCCATCCGGGTGAGCTCTTACGCGAGGAAGTCTTACCGGCAGCGGGGATTACGGCCACGCAGCTCGCCCAGCGCATGGGTGTCACACCACACACGGTGACCGCCTTGTTACAGGAGAAGCGCGGGGTGACACCGGACGTCGCCCATCGCTTGGCGCGCGTGTTTCACACCACGCCCGATCTCTGGCTCACCATGCAACAAGCTGTCGATGTCTGGGATACCTTCGCCGCCCACAAGGCCGAGTACGCCCGCATTACGCCCCTCAAGGTCGCCTGAGTCAGCACCACACTGACTGTGAACAAGGGACGCCAGGCCACTAATGCCGCAACGTCCCCTATTCCCACTCCCAAGCTGCGAGTAATGGTCTTCCGCGGCTATAACCCTAACTTCCCTGCAACGTCCCCTATTGTCCCGGTAGACGCTTTACCTGTGGCTTCTGGTAGTCAGCCCTGTTGACGACGAGAATAGATAAGGAGGAGACCGCAGCAAATAGCTGCTACGATCGTCCAAAATTGAAACCAACGTAAAAGTGCAAGATTAAACCCATAAAGGGCAATGAAACCAAGATAGCTTACGAAGAGCAAAACGCCTGCACTCTTCGACAGCCACCGCTCCAGAATAGGAGACACGAAGCCACGTGCTATAACCACCGAACTACCGATCCCCAGTACACATGCGAGTATAATGGAACCCCAGTCTGGGGCTCCACCAAACCATAATACAATGGCAAGGCTCACTACACTCACACCCAGTGTCCACTGTATAGACTGTTTGATTTTAAAAAGAGCGCTCAAAGAATGCTCCTTGTTCGAGGTGAGCACATGCTCTCCGTTTTAAGGACACTCGCCGGCTCCAGCAGAGAGCGCAAAAACTACAACCGCGATTCCACCCACTGCCGCCACTGCCCCGAGAACAGCGCCTACGCCAAAAATCCCACCAAGGCCAAGGGCTGGAAGCGCTCCGACAACTCCCGAAGCGAATGTGTTGCCTGCAGCGAGCACTGGAAGTTCTAAGATCCCTAAACCAAGAACTTGGTTCGTACTCAGGTTACATTGACGTACGAGTGGACGAAGGAGCAAATCATTGGCGATCAAAGCCCCAAGAGCAAACCCTGCATTGAGAGCAAATCCAACAAGGAAACTACGCCCATCCAGATCGAGGCCATTGACCGGATCAGTAAACACATTGCCATACAAGTTCAGATCCTTGCCTCGGAACTTAATCGGATCCGTACTGGTCCATCTGCCGGTTTCGGGATCGTAATCTCTGGCCCCATGTCTCACCAAGCCGTTGTCCCGATCGTAAATCCCCCCGGCGAAGCCAAAGGGCTGGAAACCCGGGTTGGTATCGAGTATGACATTGCCAAACTCATCGTAGTCCATGCGCTGCACGATGGCACCGCTGGTGATATTGATGACGAGCCGTGGGCTGCCGAGATGATCGGAGATGATGCGGTAGGTCACCCCGCCTTTGAGCATGTACTGCGGGATGTTCCCCGCGCCACAGCCACAATAGACAAAGCGGCTCACCAGAGTCCCGCTGCCATCGAGTTCGGCCACGGGCTCGAGCTGATTCTCATACAAAAAGCCTTGCACGAGACTGCCATTCACGGTCTTCCCCACTCGCCGGTTCTCGCCGTCGATGACATAGCCGAGTTGCGCACCACTTGGTAACGTCACATTCCGCAGATTGCCCAGCGCATCGTAACTGTAGCTCGTGACCGCACTACCGACGGTCTTACTACTCAACTCGCCATTGGCGGTATAGGCGTAGGTCGCGCCATTGTATGACAACAAACGGCCTTGCTCGTCGTACGTGCCGGACTGCGTGCCCGTGGTCCCGGTCCGACTCAGGCGGTTGGAATTCGGATCGTAGCCAAACGCCGCCACGAGTTTCGCCGTAAAAACGCTCTCGCTCCCGATGCGGTTTTCGCCAACGAAAGCGTTTTCGCCAGATGTATGGTCAGGCAAGAATCCCCACGCCGTGAAGCAATGCTCTTGTCTCGTCGTCACCAGCATCAGGTCAGTATAGCGAAGCCGTGTGCTCGAACGCTAACCCGTGGCCCGGCCAGCCAGCGGGCCGACGCGGCACGCGGCATGATCTGATAACACGGGTTGTTATCAGACATGGCCTCACGGCTCCCCGCGTGCCACTTGACAGAAGGACTTCTGTCACCGCCCGCTGGCAGGCGGGGCCAAGGGGAAGCGGATCAGCACGGCGAGGCTGGAGACGTGCGGAGGGAAAGGAGGGCGTGACGAAAAGGAGTGGTGAGCGATTAGGAATCCGCCTCATCGAGCGAGACAAGATCGTCCTCACTCTCAGTGTCTTTGGTAGTGGACGAGCGGCGTAAGCGGGCAGCGGGATGGGTGGCGGTGTGGACGGCTTTGAGATGGTCAATGGCCACGTGGGTGTAGATCTGTGTGGAGGTCAAGCGCTCATGGCCCAGGATGGCTTGGATGATGCGGGTATCGGCGCCGTGCTCTAACATCAGTGTCGCCATCGCGTGACGAAAGAGGTGACAGGCGCCATGTTTGCCGATCTTGGCCCGGCGCAGATAGAAGCGCGTGCGTTGGCTGGCGGCATCGGGCGTGAGCGGACGACCATCGTGCATGAGAAAGAGCGTGCCGTCATCGGTGTCGCCGACGAGTTCTGGACGACCATCATCGACATACTTGCTAATCCACGCTAACGCCCGTTCGCCAATCGGCACCATGCGCGCTTTGTTGCCTTTGCCGTGGCGGATGAACAGCGTGCCCCGGCTGGCATCGACATCCTGCACCAAGAGTCCACAGAGCTCCGCGCGACGAATGCCAGAGGAGTAGAAGGTTTCCAACATGGCACGATCTCTCAGGCCGAGTGGTGTGGAGAGATCCATCTGACTGAGAATCTGCTCGGCTTCACTGGAGGTGATGACGACGGGCAAGGTACTGCCCAGCTTTGGTAAGGTAAGTTCCGAGGCGGGATTGCTGGGGAGATAGTGCTGTTTGGTGAGCCAGTGAAAGAAGCTGCGCAACGTGACGAGATAGGTATGCTGGGTGTAGACACTGCGCGGATGGCCATCGACGGTGAGCGTGTGATGGAGATGACGTTGATAGGCTTCGAGATGCTGTCGTGTGATCTCAATGCCTCGTGCAAGATCTCGTGTCGCCGCCCAGGCGATGAAGACGCGCAGTTGGAGACGGCGACTGGCCAAGGTCCGCGGCGAGGCATTGGCGACGGTGTGCGCAGCGAGAAAGCGATGGAGCAAGACCGCCAAACTCTGTGGGTCACGCAGATCGTCGGCAGGATGGGGCACGGGACCCGTGGGCTTTCTGGGCATTGGCCCGCCCTCCGCGTCGCTGGTGTATCTACGACGGCATCTACGTACGATGCAGCCGCTGTTGAATCCTCTAGATATGCGTTTGTAGCAGTTTCTGGCGTGATTGGGCTGGAGCCCGCGCCAGATGTGGGTGAAAGTGGTGGTTTCTCCTCTCCCAATGGGGACCAAGTGGGGGCCAATTGACGCCCCAATGACTCCCCAAACTCATGGTTATCACCCCCCAAACTTTCTGGTTCTTTCCCCAATCCTTGGATCGTAGGTCTGACCTGCAGCCGTGTGCTATCCACTAAGCTCAGCACAAAGGGCGCGCCGTCCTGGCCTTCGCCACGATAGAGGAGCTCATAGACGAAGCTCTGGCCACGTTGGCCGCGATGCACGAGGAGATATTCCAATTCCACCAGCCGATCGAGATGCACGCGCACTTGATCATAACTCCACCCGAGGAAGTCGCGCACCTGTTTGCGGCTGAAGCGATAGTCTGGGCGCTGGATGGCGAGCCGCTCACATTCTGTGTGCACCACCTGATCGAGCAGTCCCAGTAACCGCCGCGTTTGCGGAGCCAATTCATCGAGCGTGCGGCCAAAGACCTCGTTGGCCAGCCGATTCGCGATAGCGATATCTTCCCGCGTCACTTCCACATACTGCACGGTGGTGCCCTGCCGGGTGATGGTTTGCAGGGGGCGTTGATGCTGATGCAGTAACGCGAGACTGGCAATGAGGGTTTGATACTTCTCGTGATCTCTGCGGGTCCGGGTCTGGGCATCGAGGAAGGTGAGCTGACGCGCGTAGGGATTGACTGCGTATTTCACTGAATTCTGCCAGGTGTTTCACACGAAGGCTGCCACCTGGTTCACACGAAGGCTGCCACCCTGGGAGCGAGTCCGCAGGAGTCGGAGCGTAGCGACGCAGGTCCGAAGTTGTGTCTACTAGTGTTACTCGGTTTGGGGAGTGGTTGTCAATTTGTTCGCGCGTTTACGCATGGACTCTCCTTTCAGGGGAATTTTGTACGCGTTGTGGACCAGGCGATCTAAGATGGCATCGGCCAGCGTGGGTTCGCCAATCACTTCATGCCAGTGGTCGACGGGCAGTTGGCTGGTAATAATGGAGGCCCGTGCGCCATGCCGATCTTCGAGGAGTTCGAGGAAATCGCGGCGATGATCATCGGTCAGTGGCGCTAAGCCAAAGTCATCAAGCACGAGTAAATCCAGCTTGGCTAAGGAGGCCAAGAATTTGGGATAGCGGCCATCGCCGCGGGCGATCGCGAGTTCGCGCCACAAGCGGGGCACGCGCAGATACAGCACGCGATACCCTTGCCGACAGGCCGTGTGCGCCAAGGCACACGCGACCCAGGTTTTGCCGACTCCGGTCGCGCCGGTGATTAAGACATTGTGATGGTCCTGTACCCAGTGGGTGGTGGCCAGCGTGGTGAGTAAGGTTTTGTCTAAGCCCCGTGGTGAGCGATAGTCGAGATCTTCTAATGTGGCCGATTGGCGAAGCTTAGCTTGGCGCAGCCGACTTTGCAAGCGACGGTTTTCGCGATCGAGCAGTTCCCGATCGACGAGTAAGCCGAGGCGCTCCTCAAAGCTCAGCGTATTCACCTCGGGCAGGTGTAAATGTTCCTGAAAGGCCGCAACCATGCCGGTCAGGCGTAAGGTGTGAAGTTTCTCCAGGGTCGGATGGCGTAACATGTAGAGTTCCTTTCTTTAGTGATAGTAGTGGGGCCCGCGAATGTTGGGATGGCGAATGGAGGGGGGACTGACGCGATCGGGCGAGAGCGGTTGCTGATCGAGGCCATGGCGCAGAATCGACGCCACACTCTTATAGCTGTGCGCTTGCAACGCCAGTGCCCGCGCACAGGCCGCTTCCAGCCGCTCATCGCCATGGCTTTTGCCTAACCGCATAATCCCTAAGCACGAGCGAAAGCCTTGCAGCGGATGGGCGCGGGAGATCAGAATCGCCGTCACCAGTTGTGCCGTGGCTGGCCTACTTTGTTGCGCCCAGCGCACGAGCCGCTCAGGCGTCCACTCCGCATACGCTTGATGGGCCTGCGGCATATGCTCCGTGACGGTTGTATGCTGGCCCGGCAGGGAGGAGCGGCGATGACTACTGACCCGCTGGCTCTTATGGAAGCACTCCACACAATTGGTGGTGAGCCGCACGTCGACCCGTTGGCCCACCAAGGTATAGGGCACGGAGTAATAGTGGTGATCGACTTCGACATGGTAATCGATGTGGACGGTGGCTTTCTTCCATTCCGCATATTCATAGGGCAACAGCGGTAAGGGCCGTAACGCCGGGTGGTCCACCGTCAGAAACCGACTGTGCCGCGAGCCAGGAAGCTTTTGGAACTCCCGGTGATTGAGCACCGTCAGGGCGTTATCAATGGCCGCATTGAGTTCCGCTAAACTCAAGAAGGTGCAATGTCGGAGTTGCGCCAGAATCCAGCGCTCGGCCAGTTGCACGGCACTTTCCACTTTGGCTTTATCGCGGGGTTTGCGACTGCGCGCAGGCATGACCGCTACCCCATAATGCGTGGCCAACTCGTGATAGGTGGGATTGAGATCGGGCTCATAGCGATGCGCGGCCGTGACACCGCTCCGAATATTATCGGGGACGAGAATTTCGGGACACCCACCAAAGTACGCGAACATGCGGACGTGCGAGCCAATCCAATCGGGCAAACTCTGTGTCCACGTCGCCTCAATATAAGTGTAGGAACTCGCCCCCAAGGCCGCCACAAAGATCTGCGCCTGCCGAATCTCCCCTGTGCGGGGATCTTGGACGGGCACGGTTTCCCCGGCATAATCGATAAACACTTTCTCACCCGCGCGATGCTCATGGCGCATCACCACATCAAGATGCTTGGCCCACGCGTGATAGCGGGTGCAAAACCAGGTGTAGCTATAGCCGGTGGGATGCTGGGTTTTATACTCTTGCCATAACAGCAAGAGGGTCACACTCTTGCGTTGCAACTCCCGGTGCACCGTGGCCCAGTCCGGCACGGCGCGCGGGGACGTGACGGGTTGAGCACGCGGGGGAAAGAGTACCCGTTCGAGGGCACTTTCATCCAACTCTGGCGGTAACGGCCACGATAAGCCTGCCGCGGTGGCCCGTTCCAGATATTCGGTCACGGTGGGCCGCGCCACCTGACAACTCTCGGCAATCTGACGGACACTGCAGTCGTGTTCCCATTTTAAGCGTAAAATCTCACGAATCTTGCGCATAGTGATCCTTGGTGCTGGCATCGGCGGTCTCCTTTGTGAGGAAGACATCTTCCGATCCGCCTAACGCTTTAAGGACCATGCGCCGCCTTTCTTCCACCTCTCCTTGCGGTCCCGTCCTACCAGGGTGGCAGGATTCGAGTGAAATCAGTGGCAGACTTGGAGTGAAATGGGTGGCAGGATTCGAGTGAAATCAGTGGCAGACCTGGAGTGAAATACGCAATTGACCACGCGCAAGGGTTGGAGCAAGCGCTGCGCATGCTGATGCAGTGCACGAATGGCCTGTCGCGTCTCACTGGCAAAGACGCCATCGAGCGTGTACTGCTCACGTTGTTGGCGATGAATGGCCCGGGTCTGTTCCCGGTCTTCATTGACCGTGAGCGTCAGACAGCGATTCTGCAACTCGTCATTGAGTTCCGCTGCCGTGGTGGTGAGAAACAGCATCACCGGCCCTTGGACCGTATAGGGCTTGGTCTTGAGATCGCCCGTTTGTGGGTCTTTGGTGGTCGACGCAATGGTGAGTTCGCCTTCACTCTGCAACAGCTTGAGCGCGTATGCTGCCCGCTGCGCGCCTTCTTCTTCGACCAGCGCCAGAATCTTGTGACGCAGATCGCCTTCGCCGAGATAGAAGAGCGCTTGGCCAGTCAGCGCGGAGTACTTTACCACCGCTTCGTCGGGCATGACCGTGAGAACGGCATCCATCAGCGCCGTCTTGCCTGCCGCGGACGAGCTTTGCACCAGCACGGCCAGTGGCTTATCGAGCAAGCGCGAGACGGCGGCGAGATAGCCCACCAGCTTATTGGTCTCTTCGCCGACTACGCCGCAGCGCTGGAAGTCCGTGAGAATGCGGTCGAGTAAGTGCGGATCAGTCAACAGTTCTAAGGCGGCTGTCTGTTCGGCATCACTGAGCGTCACTTCCTTGATCTTCGGCTCCAAGGTCTGGCGGATGTGCTGATCGTGGAGTGCTTCGAGCTGCAACAAGACCGGTCCCAGATCGTGCTTGAGGACATCGACGGACACACTCAGCTCGCTGGCGGCTTGCTTGAGATACCACGCCCGCGCTTTGGCAGCGTAGAGATCAAGCGTATCGACAAAGAAGGCGTCCCCTTTGGCCACCAACAGATTGACGTGCAACCGCTCATAGCTCGTGTTCTTCTGCAGGCCACGAATGCGGTACCGTCTGTCACCTATGGTGAGAACCACTTCCTCCGCCCGTACCTCCGCCACCACTGGGGCTAGGGACTGGGGGCTTGGGGCTTGCACAGATGAAGACAGAGCCGCTGCTTGTGCTGACCGTGCTTCTGGGGGTGAGACTGTCTCTGCTGGTTCTCTTATCTGCTGTTCGATACTGAGCACTGACAACTGAGGACTGACCACGCGCGAAGCGACTCCCATCGGCACCGCATTCGCCAAGAGCTTGCCCAGACTCTCTGCTGCAGGCGGCGTCTTCAGTGCGTATTCATTGGCGTCCATGCCCGTGGGAAACTGCACGCGCAAACACGCAATGCCCCGTAGCATCAGTTGGGCTGCAAGCTTCTCTGCCGCACGGTCACCGGCAGTATCCGCATCGTAGGCAATAAAGAGTGTCTGGATGTTGTGGTGCTGCAACGCCGTGAGATGATCAGGCGTAAAGCCCTCGACGCCGTAACTGAACGTGACATGGTGAAAGCCGTGCACCCAGAACGTCAGCGCATCGAACGCGGCTTCGCAGAGAATCAGTTCTGCGCTGTGAGTGAAGGCCGCCAGATTCCACACGCCCTAATGTGGGCCAGGGAGATAGAGATGCACGGGTTGGTCCGGTGTCCGCGTATGGGTGATGCGCCGGCCATACATCTCCGTGACATTGCCATTAGCATCGAGAATCGGCACGGTGAGACAGCCCCGCAAGTGTTCATGTCCACTGGGACGCAGATAACCCAGCTGTTGCAGCGTCCCACGAATCACCGCGCCTTCCGTGGTTTGCATCCGGGGCAACCGATAGCCCAGCGTGCGATTGGCAAAGCCCAGCTTAAACGTCATGATCAACTCGTCATGCAACAGACCGCGTCTGGCCAAGTACGCTTTCCCTTCCGGCGCACGGTCTTTCAACGTCGCGTGATAGTCCTCCATCACCACCTGCGCCCACTGCTGCGCATCGGCCTCGGCAGGGAGCGGGACGGCGAGCTTCGTCGTGCGCGAGTGCTTGACAATGCGAGCATTGGGAGTGACTGGAGAAGAAGCTGTGTCCTGGCTGCGCAGCAGTTCGACGGCATGCCGAAAGGAGATGCCTTCACTCTTCATCACCCAGTCAATCACGCCCCCGCCCTGCTGACAGCCAAAGCAGTGCCAGAGATTCTGGATGGGGTCGATACTCAAACTCGGCGCATGATCGTCATGAAACGGACACCGGCCCAGGAGATTCGTGCCCGAGGGTTTCAGAACAATGCCGCGCGCGGTGGCAAGTTGCTCGATGCTGTGCTCGCGTTTGAGTCGCTCCAATGCTGCGTCTGGAATCCGCGCCATGCTCTGCCCCTCGTGCGGTCAGCGAAAAAATTTGACGTGCGGGTGTTTTATACATATTATAGCTAATTATGCAACCCGTCCCGTATATTCCTCCGGCATGTGTGTATACTGCCTTCATGCCTGCAGGACGTCCCGCAAAACACACCCGCTCCGCCTTTGGCGATCGGCTCGCCCATGCCCGTCACGTGGCGGGGCTCACCCAAGAACAACTCGCGCGTACGCTCGGCATTACCCAACGCGTCTTAAGCCATTGGGAACGGGCACCCGTTGCACTGCGCGCCGATCAATTGATGGCGTTGGCCAATGCGTTGAATGTCTCAGCGGACTTTCTCTTAGGCCGGGAGCCCGCAACTCCTCGGACGTCTGGCCCAGCGGGGAAAGCACGACGGGCGTTTGAGCAAGTCTCGCAGCTCCCCCGCCATCAACAGCAGAAGATTATTGAAGTGGTCGAAGCACTCGTGGCGCAACAAACAGCGCGGTAATGGAGAGAGAAGGTATGCAACGCGACTACACTGTCGTGTATCAAGTGATTGAAGAGGGCTGGATCATGGCCACGGTGCCGGAGTTACCCGGCGCGGTGACCCAGGGCAAGACGATGCCCGAGGCACGAGCGATGGTCAAGGAGGCCGTGGAACTGCTGCTCGAAAGCTATCGCGAGCAGGCCGCGAAGGAAGCACCGATGACGACGGTGTGGGAAGCGTTGAGCATCGAGATTCCGTCGTCATGACACGGCGGGAGTTCATGACGTGACGCGGTGCTGGCCACCGCGAGCGAAAGGAGAAGACGTCCCGATGACCACCCTCGAACAGATTCAAGCACAGGTCCAAGCCTTGTCGGCCCCCTTACAACAAGAGGTACTCGACTTTGTCGAATATCTCCGGCTCAAACAAACGCTGTCCGAAGGCTCCCGCACGCAGCAGGATGCGGCCTGGACCACGGAGATGCGGGCGCTGGTGGAGGAGTTTCGCCAGAGTGCCGCAGAGTATTCGGCAGCAGAGATTGATCAGATTGTCGATGAGGCAGTGGAGGCGGTGCGGCGTGAGAGCACCCAACGGCAACCCAAAACGCGCCGCTAGGCGACTACGGGCCGTGCTTGATACCAATGTGGTGCTCAGCGGGCTGTTCAGCCGCGGGACGCTCACGGCCACACTGCAAGACTTGTGGTTTGCGCAAGCGTTTCTGTTGATCTCCTCGCCCGCTCTGCTGCGCGAACTCGCCCATGTCTTAACCTCGCCCCATCTCCAACGCCGCTTTCCCAATGCCCCGGACCGCTTACGTCGCTTCGTGCAGATGGCGTACCGTAAAGCGATTCTGACGCAAGACTTGTACGTCACCGATCGTCTCACCATGGATCCCACCGATAACAAGTTCTTGGCGGCGGCCTTGGAAGGTCAGGCCGACTACATCGTCTCCCGTGATCCCCATCTCCTCACCCTCAAACACTTCCACACCATCCAAATCGTCGAGCCTCCCGCCTTCGTCAGAGCTGTCCGCCAACAGCAACGGAACAGGGAGTGAAGACGAGAACACAAGCGAACACGTCGCCAGGGCTTTCAGCAGAAGTCAACAAATTCAACAACGTCCCCTATTTCCCATATTCATCGCATCTATCCCCGACCCGCGCGGGCAGCTCAACTGCCCGCGGCACCCGGCTACTTTTATTGTTTCCTCAGATGATTTGCGTATCCTAAAGCTTCATCGTAGGCATCAGCAAGGATAGTATCCTTCCTCCAATCTGCGAAGTATTTCGCAATTTTCCGATCCTGAAAGAGATGCTCAAGAGTCGCAGTGATTAGGCAAACCCGTAGTTTTTCATCTCCTTGCTTATACAGTTTCGCCAGCCATTCTTTTAACTCCAGCAATGCCGACCGAGGCACGGAAGAATCTCGCCAGAGCCCTATAAACCACCCGACTAAATCCCCTCCAGCGGAATATCGTGAATTGCTCCACTTTCCATCGGGATCCTCTCGTAAACAACGTTCATAATACTGCAAGATAAACGAATGGTAATCGTCAAATTGGAGAGGTGGTTGGATACGTGTATAGAATCGCTTCTCTGTGAGCAATTCATATAGGGCACCTAATGCTTCGATATCATCCGTCTTCATCCAGACTTTCACTTGGTCATGAAGAATAGGAGACACTTTATCAGAGGTTAGCATCAATTCGGCAACAATCTCATCAAGAGTTGAGTTACCCATCTCGACCTCATGTTAACGACGAGTCAAAGCCGCAACGCCAAACATTGTCCCCAGAGTAGCGAAGCCCAGAGCAACAAGAGGCAGTATCCGATTCATTACCTGAGAAGAGTTCGGTCCGGAATTGTTGTTACACTTCTTGAGGCAAAGCCATTCACAATTGGCGTACTGTTTCCATAGGGCAGGGATATCTTCATCCGCATGTCTGTTTCCTCCACGTGGTGAGGGCAGCGTCCAATCCCATCCCTGATGAGATCTAATCATCCGGTCAAGAATCCACATCTTTGCCTTTATGATAGGACACAAATCGCTCTCCTTGCAGCTCGTTTTCACGAAAGCTGGCGGGTGCCATGGGCCACCACCATGACCCATTCCATTCGTATCGATCAGATTGACCGGATCTTGGAGCACGTAGCCGTATAGATTGATGTCTTCAGCATCGAATCGTAGAGGGTCCTTCGCCGTCCACCTCCCGGTCTCAGGATCATAATCCCGCGCGCCATGTCGGACGAGGCCGGTATCGCGATCGTAAATCCCGCCCGCGAAGCCGAAGGGCTGAAAGCCGGGATTGGTATCCAGGATCACATTCCCGAACTCATCGTAATCCATCCGCTGCAGGATGGCGCCAGCTGTGCTGTCGATGACCAAGCGTGGGCTGCCGAGATGGTCACTGAGGATCCGATAGGTCACGCCGTTTTTCACCATGTACTGGGGAATGTTCCCGGCCCCACAGCCACAATACACAAACCGGCTGACGAGATTGCCACTGCCATCGAGCTCGGCGATGGGCTCCAACTGATTCTCGTACAAGAAGCCTTGGACAAGACTCCCATTCACCATCTTGCCGATGCGCCTGTTCTCACCGTCGATCACGTAGCCGAGTTGTGCACCAGTCGGTAAGGTCACATTGCGCAAGTTCCCGAGCGCATCGTAACTGTAGCTGGTGACCGCACTGCCCACCGTCTTACTACTCAACTCCCCGTTAGCGGTATAGCTGTAACTGGCGCCGTTGTATGACAGCAAGCGGTCTTGATCGTCATACGTGCCGGTCTGTGTCCCCGTGGTCCCGGTCTTACTCGTGCGGTTGGAATTCTGGTCATACGCGTATGTGGCCACGGTGAGTCCATTCTGTTTCACTTCGGTTAATCGGCCCGCCGTGTCGTAGGTATAGCCATAGGTCGTGGTCGTGCCCTGGATCGTTTCCGTTTTCGTACTGATCCGGCCCAGGCTGTCACGGGTGTAGGTCTGGCTGAGGATCGGACTGCCGCTGATACTACTCGTGGAGGTCGCCACTTCGCCCAGGCTGTTGTAGGTCATGGCATCCGTGGTCGTGCCGAGCGTGGTGCCACTGAGCAAGCCATTCTGCGCATCACGGGTCAGCGTCATCGCACCTGCGCCAGTGAGCAGATCATCGTTGTCATAGGTGAAGTTGATGGTATTGCCACCATTCACACTCTGACTGGTCTTGCGGTAGTTGTTGTCATACGTCCAGGTAACACTCCCAGCGACGGGTTCACTCCAGGTACTGCTCAATAAGAGACTGCCATCGTAGGTGTAGTTCACACTGCCGCCACCGGAGAAGCTCGCGGAACTCAGATTCCCTTGGGCATTGTAGCCGTAGGCAACAGCGCCGGTGGGGAACGTCTGATTAACCAGCTTGCCGCCTGCATAACTGAGCGTGATCTGTTGGCCATCAGGCCGCGTGATGCCCGTGACCTGTCTGTCAGCGTTATACGTGTACGTGGTTGTGTTAGTGCCACCACCGCTGATCGCTGGCGCCAGATAATCCTTCTCTAAGTCGACGAGCGTATAAGTAAAGCTATGCGCGGGTCGCCCAGGTGGCGTAATCGAGGTGACATTGCCATTGCCGTCATAGCTGTAGGTAATCACGCGGTTATCCGGCAAGGTCTGCTGGGTCACGCGGCCTGCCGCATCGTACTGGAACTGCACGGTGCGACTGGCACTATCGGTAATCGTCTGCGGACGACCCAGCGTGTCATAGGTCAGACTGGTACTGCGCCCGCCTTGACTGCGTGAGGCCAAGCGCCCCCGTGCATCATAGCTGAATGCCGTCGGCGCAAGGGTACCTTGTTGTTGTTGACTCACACGGCCTTGGCTGTCCACGGTCGTGGTCCGTATCCGCCCTGCCGGTGAGGTCTCGGTACTGGTCCGCGTCGTGGCATTATACGTCCGGGTCGCAGTGCGGCCATTGAAGCCAACGGTATCCGTTTGACTGGTGAGACTCAGTGGATTGTTGGGATCGCTGAGATTCACGGTGCGTGCATTGGTCAGGGTTCCGTTCTTCCCACCTGGCGTATTGACCGCCAAGGAGGTCGGCATTGGTGACTGCAAACCAAAGCGTGGATCACCAGTAATACCAACGTTCTGCGTGATACCATCCGACTGGGTCACCAATTGACTGCCATCGGTACGAATCTGTGTGGTCTCGATCGTCCCATCGGGCATGGTGTTGGTCCGCTTTTGTTGGCCATCGGACAAGAACTCGACTTTGTAGGTACTCGACTGGCCGCCTGTGGTTGTGCTGTTGACTTGATAGCCAGTAGCGAGGTTGGTCCGCGTCAGCGTCTCGCCACCGCCAGCCGGATCACTGGTCTGGGTGAGACGACCTTTGCTGTCATATTGGAAGTTCGAGGCGGGTTTCCCTGGTGGGGTCGCACTGGTCAGTAAGCCATCCGCCGTGTAGCTAAAGCTCGTCGTCTCGCCGTTGGGATTGGTGATACTGGCCAAATAGCCATTAGCATCCAGCGTGATGCTGTTGCTCTGGCCATACGGTCCCGTAATCCCCGTGACCGTGCCGTTCGCATCACGGGCGATGGTGGTGACGTTGGTATTGGCGTCGGTCACGGTAGTGAGTTTGCCGCTGCTGTCATAGCCAAAGCTATGCACCACACTGTTGGTGAGGGTGTTCACCGTGCGCAGATGGCGGCCTTGCGGACTGAAGATATACACCTCACTGCCGTCTGTGGAAGCGAGGACAAGGTCACCGACGGCACTGAACCCAGACAGCACCGTCCGGATGCGCCGGACGCGCGACGTAGTACCAGAACCTGTCTCCGAGAAATACAGATGCCCCTCCGCGCCCAGGACAACGTCTTGGGGACTTGTGAGGCCACCTTCTGTGGGTAGGGCACCGTCCTGGCCTGGTGCAAAGACGCCTCACGCTGCCTGTTGAAAGTGGACCTGCTTTTCTTCCGCTAGCGTGAGCTGGCGGAAGGCCTGTTGGCGTTGGGCCTGGAGCGACG
>VGTJ01000121.1 GCA_016874775.1 Deltaproteobacteria bacterium | reverse complement strand
GTCGCCCGCGTTCATCCAGCTCTTCGACCAGACTTCGATACTTAGACCGAAGCCAGCACACAATGGTCTCGTCTCTCATCCCTGCTCTTGTGCAGAGGCTCTCCACTCCGGTCAATCACTATTGCGGTAAGTTGTTTCCTGCCACCGCCTTAGCTCATCACAGCGCGTAGTTCCCAAGATTTGGCTTGTTGTTGCTGGGCAATATCGATGGCTTTGAGGAAACAGCTCTCTGCCTCCTGCTCCACCGCCACCTGGGTGCTAGGTGTGAGGTGCTGGGTGTTAGGGGCTGGCAACTGAGAACTGACGACTGACAACGTTTGTAGCGTCAGTTCTCCTTTGAGCCGATACAACTCTGCTTCACACCAACGTTCCTCAGTTCTAGAGACGATATCCAGCGCTTCGGCTAGTAAACGTATCCCTTCTTCGCTTTGTTCTTTCTGCCCACAGACACCAGCGAGGAGAGAAAGAAAATGCGGTTGCCAGAGTTGCGCGCCCATTGTTTTCCATTGAGAGAGGCCATCGCGAATCAGCTTTACTCCATCCTCTCGGCTGTTTTGCACGGCCGATGCCCAGCCCTGATAAACAGGACTCGACGCCAAGAAAAATGGAAAGCTATGTTCGTTCGCGAGTGCAGCCAATACCGCTGCTCGTTCCTGCACGGCTTGCGCTTCTCGACGAAAATGATGGAGACCAACGATACAGTACAAAGCAGAGGTATAGCTATACGGATGGGATAACTCTTTCGCGACGCCCAGTGCTTCATCGCCCATTTTCATGGCCTGCTCTGGATAACCAAGATGCCACAGCGCACGTGCCGCAGAGATGCGGCAGAAGACACCTGGATCTGAGGCTGCATGCAGCAGAGCGAGAGAAGAATGTTTACGGATATCGTACTGGGCTATTCCTTGCTCTGCATGCTTTAAACACGAAGAAAAATCTCCAACAAAAAACAACGTCTGCCCGAGAGCGTGACAGCTCATCGACAACAAGGCCGAGTCTTGGGCACTCTCAGCAATATGGAAAAGCTGTTCAGCCAAGGTTCGCGTTTTTCGCAACTCCGCGCGAGCAAGGTAAAAAATCCACAAGCCCGACAGCGTAGGAAAGAGCTGCGTAGAGTCGCCCAACCGCTGACAGAGTTCCAGTGCTCGCGCGTATGTCGTTTCTACTTCAGCATGGGAGAAGCCCTGTACTGCTATCAAGATCGAACCTAAAGCGACGTGCAGAGCAAGTTCCTGTTGGTCACGCGTACTTGTCTCGGGTAAAGTCGTGAGCAGCTCCAGCCCTTTTGTGAGGTGACCGATAGCTTCCACATAGGCTGAACGCTGGGTGGCACGTTCACCAGCCTGCTGCCAATAGGGGATCGCCTGTTCGATATGTCCGGCCTCGGTGTAATGATGAGCGACTAATTCCGGTTGTGTGTCCTTGGTTCCTGGGAATCGTTCTTCCAACACGTGCGCAATCTGTTGGTGATATCGCTGCCGCGTGCTTTTCAGTAACGATTGATAGGCCGTGTCTTGAATGAGCGCATGTTTGAAGAAGTACTGTTTTTGCTCGCCGATGCCGTGTGGATAGAGAATTTCCGCCTCTACGAGTTTTCCCAGAGCTGAACGTAAGTCCTTCGCACTGAGTGGTGCCACTGCTTGCATGAGTTCGTATGAGAACTCACGCCCTAATGTCGCACCTAGTTGAGCTATCTGCCGTGCACTAGCAAGCCGATCAAGTCGTGCGAGTAAGGCTTCTTGCAAGGTCGCGGGAATTCCCAATTGTCGGGGCGCTTCGCGAAGCGTCCCGACTGACTCGGTCGCCGCTACAGATTCCACCACGCTCTTCGTCAATTCCTCAACGAACAACGGTACGCCATCCGTCTTCATCCGAATCTGCTCGATCAGTTCTGCTGACAAAGCTTTCTCCGCCGTGACTTTCTCGATCAGGGCTTCGACTTGTTTCTTCCCAAGACGACTGAGTACAAATTGAGAAATATGTGAGCGTAATTTCCATGGTGGGGCAAACTCAGGACGAAAAGTCAGCACGAGTAACAAGTTCGTCGTCGGAATTTGTTCGATCAGCAACGAAAGAAATTCCAACGACGAGGGGTCTATCCAGTGTAAATCTTACCAGACTAAGACCGTGGCTTGCCGCTTCGCTTGTGCCGCTATCAGTTGCAGCAGGAATTGCAGGGTCCGTTCCTTTTGCTTCTGCGGTGTCAGGTTGAGCGGTGGACACTGCGGCGGAGTGGGAAGGGAAAGAAACGCGGTCAACAGCGGCAGACTGTTCTGCAAGTTGTACAGGGCCAGGGTTCGTTCTAGTTTTTCTCCTTTCTCCTGATCGTTGTCTTGGTGAGAGAACAACAGCATGCGCTGCAACACCTCAATCAGAGGATAGAACACGCTGTGCTGATGATATGGCGAGCAACGAGCTTCGAAAAAGAACGAGCCTTCTGCCGTGACGTGCTCGCGTAACGTGTACACTAATCGCGACTTGCCAATACCCGGCTCGCCGCTGAGCAGCACGACTTGCCCTTGTCCTTCCTTAACTTGTTCCCAGCGATCGCTGAGCAATCTAACTTCCTGTTCACGTCCGACTAATGGTGTCAGCGTTGTGCGTCCGGCTAGAGGTGAAGTACTCTGACGTTCGCTTTGCACGTGATAGACAGCAATTGGTGTCTCGATACCTTTAACCAAGTGGGAGCCAAAGGGTTGGCTCTCAAAGTCACCTTCGATCAGACGTTGTGTTGCTGCACTAATGATAACCGTATTGGGCTCGGCTAGTCCTTGAATGCGTGCGGCGATGTTCGGCGTCTCACCCAGGGCCAGTTGCTCTGTACGGCCACTGGTACCGATGTCGCCGATGACGACCAACCCGGTGTGAATGCCAATGCGGACTTGGAGGGAGCGAGGTGAACCAATCACCCCCTCACCCTGTCCCTCTCCTCTCGCGGGAGAGGGAATCCATTCTCGCATTGTAGAAATAATGTCTAATCCCGCCCGTACCGCACGGCGCGCGTCATCCTCATGAGCGGTGGGATAGCCGAAGTAGACAAGCAGTCCGTCACCCAAATACTGCGCGATGTACCCTTCATACCGCTGAATCACTTCGGCACAAGTCCGTTGATACTGCCGAACAACTTCACGCAAGTCTTCAGGATCAAGTTGCGTGGATAACGCGGTCGAACCGACGAGATCGCAGAACATCACCGTCAACTGCCGCCGCTCAGCGGCACCTTGTCCAGGGTCCAGGGTCCAGCGTTCAGGGTCAGAAGACTGGGCATTAGGAATTGGAGAGTGGGCTTCTTGACGTTGAACGTTGAGCCTTGAGCGTTGAGCCTTTTCAGACTCTAGACTATGGACGCTAGACGCTAGACTGTCTTCGCCTGTCCAAACTAATCCCGGACCTTCTTCTTTCACCTGCTCAGCATGAGCGAAAAGTAGTTCTTCTTTGAGATCTCGTAGATAATCCTCATCAAGATTGAACCGCCGCTTCAGTGCGCCGTACGACACTCGCCCTTGACGCTGCAATAACTCCAGGACTCGTTCTAAGACCTCAGCAAAATCCATCTTGGGGTACCCTTCAAAAGTAACATTTTAAGACACGAATCATATTTTTGTTGTCTTCTTTTGTGCCAAGATTATGGACTGTAAAGGTCGAAGTTGAAGAAACTTCCGCTTCCTTTCTGGCATCCGATATTCGGCACAGATCCTGCTTATTTTCTTTTGTCGCTTTCGTGTGGGGCCTTCGGTAGTTACCGTACACAAAGCAGAACTTCTATGAGGAGGAACAACGATGATGATGAACAATACGGTAGAAGATCGAGCGCTTGCAACCCTAGAAGCTGATCTGATTGTTCCCTCCCAGTTTTTTGATCGGATCAAGGCTGAACGGTCATCACAGCCGGAAAAACGCTTGATGCTCGCCGTTATGGAAGATGCCATTTCTACATTTCAGAAATCTGCGCCAGGGATCACGCGCCGACAACGCCGCTTGCTGAAAGAGACTGAAGATTGGATTGGTTCAGCAGATAGTAACTGGCCTTTTTCCTTTGAGAATATCTGTGCGGCACTCGACATTGAGGCCGAGTACCTTCGTGGCGGTATCTCACGCTGGAAGAAGGTTCTCCAGGCACGGGAGGCACAACCAACGGCTCCCACCGGGCTCTCCCCATTTCGTCGTGTAAGTGGCCGGCGACACGCACTTTCTGCAGGACGGTCAGAAGCACCGCGAAAGGCGAGAGCAGCCTAAAGCGTCAGCATATCCACAAGGTACATTCTGTCACCAAGTCATGATCAGGCATGCGTAATACCACCCCCTCCTGGTCTTACAGAGATTGCCTGATCAGATAAGAGAGACGTCTCCCGAGACGTCTCTCGATCCCTCCATCATCAATACCGTTTTCTAACTATACCGTGGCCGCTTTCCGGTCTGTTTATAGGCAAAATAATCTCGCAGAATTTTGCCGTGATCGAACGCCAGAGGAGTAGGAAGGGTATTCTCATAAAATACCTGCGCTTCCGCGGCATCATCTGCCCCTTGGGGTTGGCCTTTCGCAGTAGCAATGAAAACTGTCGAGAGCGTATGGTGGCGGGGGTCGCGCGCAGGGTCAGAATAGACATGGAGTAGTTCGACAAGCTGCACATCGAGTGACGTCTCTTCTTTAGCTTCACGAATCGCCGCTGTCTCGGCTGATTCGCCGTAGTCGATAAATCCCCCTGGTAACGCCCACCCTGGCGGAGGATTCTTGCGACGAATGAGGACGATGCCACCGCTTGCAAGTTCAATAATGATATCAACAGTAGGAAAAGGATTGCGGGGAGTTGCCATCGGAGAACTGTAGCACCCCTCGTACAAGGAAAAAATGGATTCCCGCCGGCGCGGGAACGACGAGGCCTTCGTCATCTATGTAAACGAGCATACATTCTCTCTTTGCTCCGCTACGCAGTATCAGTTACGCTTCTGGCATGGACACGATACGTTTTGGACTCATTGGCGCAGGGAAACACGGGAGCCGGTACGCAAAGCACATCGTCGAGGATATTCCACAAGCTGAACTCGTGGCGGTGTGTCGACGCGATCGACACGAAGGGGAAACACTCGCGGCAAAATACCACTGCGCCTACTATGCGGATTATCGCCAGGTCCTTAGTGATACACGAATCGACGCTGTCGCGATCGTTGTCCCTCCCTATCTCCACCAACAGATTGTCACGGCAGCCTGCCAGGCTGGGAAACACATTCTGCTGGAAAAGCCTTTTGCAACCAGCGTTGCTGAAGGCCAGCAATTACTGACAACGCTCGCGCGGAGCCACAGTCGCTGCATGGTTGCACATACGTTGCGCTTCAACAGCGTCGTGCAAACGTTGAAGCACCACCTTCCCCAGATCGCCCCACTACACTCATTGTATCTCAGTCAACGATTTGAACAATCACCACTGGTGTGGCTCGATCATAAAGCCGAAAGCGGTGGGGGCATCGTCCTCCATACTGGGGTTCATAGTTTCGACTTATTACGCTTTCTCAGTGGGTATGAAGCCTCACAGGTATGGTGCCAAACACAGACGGTGCTGACCAAAGAAACTGAAGATAACTTTTCGATGCTCTGTCAGCTCAAGAACACATCAGGCTCGCATATCCTACACGGTGCTGCAGCGGGTTCACGTTCAACTGCCAGTCGCTCCGGGTTCATCGAAATTTCCGGCGCGAACGGCCAACTGGTGGGCGATCATTATCATGGATTTGCTTATGTGATTCACGGCGCAGAACGGATATCGCTTTCGCTCCCACCACCGGTACCAACCATTCGTGACATGCTCCAGGTCTTTGTCAATTGTCTTCGTGACGGTACCCCCTTCCCTATCACCCCCGACGATGGCTTCCGAGCTGTGGCAATTGCCGAGGCGTGTTATCGGTCTGCTACAAGTGGTCAGTTGGAATCCGTAGCCACATACGTTTAAGATAACTGCTGCAGCCCAGTTGAGGAGGATCGTATGGCATTAATGGATTTCATCCGTGGTCAGTTTATTGACATCATTCAATGGACAGACGACTCACGTGATACTCTGTCGTACCGGTTTCCCGATGAAGACAAAGAGATTAAGAATGGTGCGCAACTGATTGTTCGCGAGTCACAGGTCGCACAGTTTGTGTATCTCGGTCAGTTTGGTGATACTTTCGGTCCTGGCAAATATGAACTGGCAACGGCAAATATCCCGATCCTCACAGATTTGAAGGGATGGAAGTATGGCTTTGAGTCGCCGCTCAAAGCTGACCTGTATTACGTCATCACGCGCATATTCTCTGGCAACAAATGGGGGACCGCTAATCCAGTCATGATACGCGATCAAGACTTCGGCATCGTTCGCGTGCGTGCCTATGGCACCTATGACTTCCGTATCGTCGAGCCGCGCATGTTTCTCAAAGAAGTGGCAGGCACCGACGATCATTTCCGTCTTGATGAGTTTGCCGATGTTATGCGTTCGCGCATTGTGAGTGTCTTCTCTGAGGCATTGGCAGAAGCGAAGATTCCAGTACTCGATGTCGCGTCCCGTTATTCAGAAGTTGGTGGGGCGATCCTACCGATTCTGAATCCGGTGATGAAAGAAAAGTACGGTCTCGAACTGACCAGCTTCGTCGTTGAGAACGTTTCCGTACCACCAGAAGTTGAGCAAGCAATCGACAAACGTTCGAGTATGGCTGCGGTTGGTAATCTCAACGACTACGTCAAGTTCCAAATGGCCCAAGGCCTGGAAAAAGGCGGCGCTGGCGTTGGTGGCGCCGGTGCAGAGCTTGGCATTGGTTTGGCCATAGCCCAGCAAATGCTGAATCAACCTGGTGGGATATTGAATCAGTCCACGCCACCTGCCGTTGGAGCAGCAACGACCGCTGCGGCTGCTCCCTTGCCTGATCTGCTTGGTATCGCTGATGTCGCCAAGATGCTCGGAGTGAGCGAAGACGATGTCCTGGCCACCATAACCACAGGTGATCTCAAAGCCAAGAAAATTGGCTCGACGTATCGGATTACGCGGACGGCAGTGGAGGAATTTCTGAGGAATTAAAACGTAATCCGTAAAACGTAATCCCTAACCACCGCTCCTCTTCTTTTACGTTTTACACTTTACGTTTTACGTTTTCCTATGACCCAACCTCAAGTTACTGCCCAAGCGAAGCACTCCTGCCCTGCCTGCGGAGCTGAAGCGCACTGGAACCCAGCCAAACAGGCATTGATCTGTCCTTTCTGTGGGACCGAAGCTCCAGGCCAACTTGAACCAATAGCAACGGGCAGTCCAGAAATTATTGAACATGACTTGGTCAAAGCGTTGCGAGGCATCACCGATAACTATCGCGGCTGGCAAGCCCAGAAGACATCGGTCAAATGCCAAAGTTGCCAGGCTATTTCGGTATTTGACGCCACTCGTGTCGGTCAGCGCTGTGACTTCTGCGGTTCCAATGCGCTTGTTCCCTATGAGCAAATCAAAGACTCCTTCACTCCCGAAAGCCTGCTGCCACTGAAGATTAGTGAGTCAGCTGTCAGAACCATTATCCGTAAATGGTACGGTGAAGTCTGGTTTGCACCAAATAAGCTCAAGCACGTCGCGCTGACCGATCAGGTGAAAGGTGTCTATCTGCCGTACTGGACCTTTGATGCGCAGGTGCATGCTGACTGGCAAGCTGAAGCCGGGTATTACTATTACACGACAGAACAATTCCGCGATAACACCGGCCATGTTCGCACCCGCGAAGTACGGCATGTCCGCTGGCAACCTGCTTCAGGCTCGCTGCAATACTTCTTTGATGATGAATTGGTTGCGGCTTCTCATGCGATAGAACCACACCATTTACGAGCTATTGAGCCATTTCCGACCAACAACCTCGTTCTCTATAATTCCGGGTATCTCTCGGGATGGGTGGTTGAGCGCTATCAGATCGACCTCGTTGCAGCCGCCCAACATTCACGTGAGCGTATGGATACCCAACTCCACCGCATGTGTAGCGCACACGTCCCGGGCGATACGCAACGGAATTTACAAGTACGTGCGGATTATTCCGGACAGACGTTCAAACATATCCTCGCGCCGGCTTGGTTGCTCACCTACAGTTATGGTCCACGGACATACCATGTCGTGGTCAATGGAGTCACCGGCGCGATTTCAGGTGACTATCCGAAGAGTTGGGTAAAGATCTTTTTCACCGTGCTCTTCGTGTTGGTGCTTCTGAGTATCTTTTTTGCGTTGGCGGAACGGTAAGACCTGGCTATGACACGTAATGCGTAAAACGTAATACGTAACCGACCCGCCTCCCCTTTTTACGAATTACACATTACGCATTACGATTCACGTCTTCTTCCAATATGGCTCATTATTCAACGCTGGTTGATCTTCGGCTAACTGAAATAACACTCCACACGCTGTCTTTGGTGAAAGAAACGCTTCGACTGTACGATCTCCATCTTCGCGTTTATCGACAACTCGAATGCCCTTTCCTTCCAGGAACGCGATTTTCTCCTTTAGTCCCGGAACTTGTAACGTGATGTGATGTACACCTTCTCCGCGCTTTTCGATAAACGAAGCTACGAAGCCCTTTGGATCGACGGCTTCAATCAGTTCGATGGTAAAATCATGCAGGTCAAAAACGGCGTAGCGAAACCCACCGCCTCGGCCTTCAGCAACGTAGCGAAACTTAGCGCCTAACGAGTCTTCAAAAAACGTACGCGATTGTTCAATACTCTGAACGGCAATGGCCACATGGTCGAGACGACCGATCGGTTCAGTTGGCATGAAAGATTCCTCCTCACTCGGGTTTATCGTGTTTCGGAAATGCAGGGCAAGTAGAGACGCTCCGTTGGAACGTCTCGCCAATGACAACGTAATCAGAGTTATCCCTTCCTGCCTATGCTTGTCGGAAAAAATCGAGCAAGCCATAATAACTGTGGAGGAACGATCATATGACAACGGGAAACATCTTGACTGCCGGTGCGGGACCAAGTCGTTGGCGGTCGTGGCTGGAAGCCTCGCGCCCCTTTTCGTTTACAGCTTCAGTCACTCCGGTACTGATTGGTTCTGTGTTAGCTGCAATTGATGGCCCTTTTCATTGGGGACGATTTTTCCTGGCGCTGTTCGGTTCACTGTTCATCCAGGTCGGTACCAACATGATCAATGACTACTACGATTATGTGAATGGCGTGGACACGCCTGACACGCTGGGTCCGAGTCAGGTGATTCAACGTGGACTCCTCACTGCAGACGAAATGTTTTGGGGCGGGGTTGCCACATTTGGCATCGGGAGTGTGTTCGGCCTGATCCTTGTTGCTTTGTGTGGCTGGCCCGTCCTTGCCCTCGGCCTTGTTAGCGTGCTGGCTGGATACTTTTACACGGCAAGTCCACTCTCTCTTGCCTACATCGCGTTAGGTGAAGCGACAGTATTCATCTTCATGGGACCAGTCATCGTCATGGGTGCTTACTTTGTTCAACGTGAGATGTTCACCCTCACGTCTTTTCTGATTTCCCTCCCTGTTGCCTGCCTCGTTGCCTCGATTCTTCACGCCAATAACATTCGCGACTTGCCACATGATAAAGAACGAGGGAAAGGGACGCTGGCTACCATGATTGGCCGTGAGGCGGCCAACTGGGAACTGCTAGGGCTGGTGTACGGTGCGTACGTGATTACTGTCGCGTTGGTTCTTTTGGGCTATGCACCGTGGCCAGTACTGCTGACGCTGCTTACCTTGCGACATGCTATCCCAGCAGTGCGTATTCCGTTCGGAACCGAGAAGGTCGAAGATCTCAATGAGGCACTGATGTGTACGGTGAAGTCACACCTCGAATATGGGGTCTTATTAATTGTGGGGTTGCTCATCGGCCATCTGTTGTCGTGATTCTACAATAAGCCTCCCATCTCTTGGTTAGTTGACACTCTGCCAAAGTGGCCTTAACTATTTAACTATTGGAGGAAAAAGCAATGTTACGAACGACACTTTTGCTCGGTGCTTTGACTGGTCTGATCATGGCTATGGGCAACTATATGGGGGGGTCGAGTGGCATGACAATCGCCTTCGTGATCGCGGTTGCCATGAACTTTGGCGCCTATTGGTTCTCCGACAAAATGGTTCTCGCCGCTTATGGAGCGCGGGAAGTTACTGAAGCGGAAGCCCCAAAGATGTATCGCATCGTTCACAACCTCGCGTTGGCTGCAAAAATGCCAATGCCCAAGGTCTATATCATTCCATCAGAATCTCCGAATGCCTTTGCCACGGGTCGTAATCCCAGTCACGCTGCGGTTGCCGCAACTGAGGGATTACTCCGCATGATGGATGAACGCGAACTGACTGGCGTACTTGCTCATGAACTTGCGCACGTCAAAAACCGCGACATTCTTATCAGCACGATTGCTGCGACACTTGCCGGCGTGATTGTCCACGTTGCCAACATGCTGCAATGGGGCGCAATGTTCGGGTTCGGTCGTAGTGATGACGATGAAGGGGGTAGTAACTTTATCGGCATGATGATCATGATCATCCTCGCGCCACTTGCAGCTATGCTTATTCAGATGGCAATCTCTCGCACCCGCGAGTTTTCGGCTGATGCGACTGGCGCACAGATCAGTGGAGACCCAGGTGGTCTTGCCTCTGCCCTTCGTAAGCTTGGGCTTATGTCTCAGCGTATTCCGATGGAGGCTTCGCCACAAACCTCTCATATGTTCATCGTTAACCCGCTGACTGGTGGTGGGTGGGCGAAATGGTTCAGCACTCATCCGCCGATGGAAGAACGGATTGCTCGTCTGGAACAGATGGCTGGACGGCGGGCGTAAGCGTCGTCTACGAAGCTCCCCTAGAGTTCCCAGCAGGGGCGGTTTGCGAACCGCCCCTATTTTTTTACGGACATCATTTAATCGCCAACGCGTTTAGCGGACTGCCCACCGCATTGGGAATGTTGAGCGGCGGCGCCACCCACAAATACTCATAGACTCCATCAGCCGCACAATCCTTTGCCAGCGCATCGAAGGTAAAAATCTCACCTAGTGACAAGCCAATGTCACGGATCGCAATCTGATGGAACGGAATAAACTCGCCATCGATTTCCGACGGTAAGCGTTCCACAGCAATGTTGTCCACGGCAATACACGAGATTTCTCTCTTGTGTATCCAATCGAGGGTATGGACAGACATCCCAGGTTGAGCGTGAAAATAGGCTTCTTTTTCGTCGTGGGCCTTGAGTGAATACCAATACGGCACCCAACCCGTGCGAAGGCACAGGGCATCACCACTTCTCACTTCGACTTTCTGCGCAGCAGCGCAACCATCGAGATCAGCCACAGTGATCGGATAATCTTTTGGCAAGTGACCATCTTTCTCATATCCCTTGTACTTCACCATATCGAGGAGCACACCACGAGTGACAAATGATTGGTAGAGTTTGCCAATATCGTTGCGTGCCGCCCCACCGTGCGCGGTCACCGCACTGGTCGGTGTATCGTTGTAGAACTTATTTTCGTACCCGACGTGAGCCAGACTGTCCCACTGTGTCGAGCCTTGTAGGTACATCGTGATGTAATCGTCATTGGCGATCGCTGATCCTGCCATGCCGACATCTTTAACTGGCACATTAAGAATCGACATAAATCGTTGGGCCGGGGTTCGTGTGGGAAATACCGGACCAGCTTGATCAATTGGGATACTACAGCAAAAGACCGCGCCCTTTTTCACCAGCTTTGCCGCAGCTACGATCACTTGCGGGGTGATGAAGTTTGCAGTTCCCTTTTCATCGTTTTTTCCCCAACGTCCCCAATTGGTGACTTTCGACATTGCTTCACGTCCTGGCATAGCGTCCTCCTCCTGTTCGGTTATGTATATGTCACTTTTATATCCAGGCGCTGACGGTTTTTGTAGAGGAGGAGAATGAATGAAAAATTAAAAATGTAAAATGCAAAATTGAGAATGAGAAAAGGACAAGCAAGACCGCGCCAGCGGCATTTCTCCTCTTCCATTTTTCCTTCTTCATTTTTAATTTTTTATTTCGCGAAGCATGCCTTGACCATACTCGGAACCTGCACTACAAGCGCCCCAGGTTGTTCGCTTCAGGAGGATGTTATGCCCGGACCACTCGCAGGAGTAAAAGTGATCGAAATCGCGCAAGAGATTCAGGGACCGTATGCGGGCTTGTTTCTCGCCGATATGGGAGCCGATGTCATCAAAATCGAAATGCGTGATACCGGTGATCTGAGTCGTTTCATGTTGGTGAAATTGATCGGTGGAACCGATGCACCTCATGCGAATTTCAGTCACTATTTTTTGGCGATGAACCGAGGCAAACGTAGCCTCACGCTTGACCTGAAAAAACCCGAAGCGAAAGAGATTCTCTATCGGCTCTTCGATAGCGCAGATGTGTTGTTGAGCAACTATCGACCCGGTGTACTGGAGCGCCTTGGCTTTGGCTATGAAGAATTAACGAAACGGAATCCGCGACTGATTTATGCCAAAGGTTCGTCGTGGGGCCCAGAAGGTCCGTGGACTCGTCGCCCCAGCCGCGACACTCTCGCTCAGGCAGCAGGTGGGCTCATGGCTAAAAACGGTATGCCAACCGATCGTCCCCTTCCGTGCGGTGCCGCAGTGGCTGATCATTCAGGTGCGATTACACTGACGGCAGGTATCCTCGCGGCCCTCTATGCGCGTGAAAAGACAGGGAAGGGGCAGCAAGTTGACGCCTGTATCTACGGAACCGTCATTGCGCTGCAATCCATGGAAATGAACTTCACTGCCATCAGTGGCATCGAAACTCGGCGCGCTGGCCGTGGCCACCAGTTCCTGCAAGGCGTATGGGGTTCATTCAAAACCCAAGATGGCTGGATTTGCTTGGCCGGTGTCGACGACAAACGCTGGCCGAATTTCTGTCGCGTGATGGGTATCGAACAGGTGCTGTCTGATCCAGATTACAGCGACAATGTCATTCGCAACTTCCGTGGTGTAAAAATAGAGAAGCTCCTTGATGAAGTCTTTCCGAAGAAGACAACCGACGAATGGATGAAGGTACTCACTGAAATTGACATTCTCGCAACTCCAGTACAGCAGTACCGTGACATTCTCACTAACGAACAAGCGCTCATCAACGGCTATATTACCGAGATGGATCACCCAGAGGTTGGCAAAGTGCGCGTGGTTGGCAATCCCATCAAGCTGAGTGAGACTCCGTTGCACACGAAAACTCCGCCGCCCGAACTTGGGCAGCATAGTGAAGAGATTTTGCTTGAAGCAGGATTTTCGTGGGAAGATATTGCCACGTTTCGGGATAAAGAAGTCGTCTAGTAGACGAGGCGACAGAAGCGGAAAGAAAACGGGGCACGTAGTGCCCCGTCTGTATGCATGGTAGGCGGGTCGTGTTAGGTCAGATCAAATTGGAAGGTAGCACTCATCCCTTTGGCAGCATCCTTGTTGAACGTGTCCTTCATACCGTCCATCACTTGTTGAACGGTTGTTGCAGGAGAGCCTCCGCCACTTGACTTGAACAGGCTCTGAAGTTTCAGAGCAAGCCCCATATCGCCAGCAATCTTCAACTTTCCAGTCATAAACGCCATCTGACCGTTGAGCTTACCATTGATCATGTCGAGATAATCACTCTCTTTCATGGTCAACGTGATGTTGGGCTTCTCACACGCTCCTGAATTCACATCGATTGCCTCATTGGCGATCGTGCAATGAAATTGGGTTGCCATAGGGCTCCTCCTCTGCTGGTAAACTCTCCTTAAGCTACCAAGTCTTTGTGAGTGAGGAAAGGTCCTCACTGGAAATGGGGGATGACGTGCTCCCCGATGAGCCGGATTGACGAGAGCATCTGACTCTGGTCACGAACGATGTGACGAAAGAGAAAGCAGTGGTCATAGTTTCTGTCCTTCGTGCTATGTAGCCGAGCATCTACCACACTTCAAGATAATGGCAAAGCAAGGGATTGCACGAAAAGAATGCAAAATGAAGAATGCAGAATGAAAAATGAGGTGAGTGAAAACAAGGAGGTTACATGCTTTCGCTGAATCGTCGTCGATACTGGTTTTACTCTTTGGTTGTCGGGGTGGCGCTGTTTGTGAGCCCAACACTTTTTCTTTTTGCCCAAGAGGCAACACCGGTTGCAAAGCCGGACTTGGAAAAAGTCGCCAACGAGTCAACTGTGGAAATCACAACGACAGGCCGTAAAAGTGGCAAGGCTCACACCAAACCTATCTGGTTTGTCTACGACCAGGGACGTTTGTATTTACAATCCGGTAAGGGTGGTAAATCCGACTGGTATCAGAATCTCAAGAAGAACCCACAACTGACGTTGAAGATTAGTTCGGTAACGCTCAATGGAAAAGCCAAGTTTATCGATGACGAAAAAGAGACCGAGCGGATTCATGGGTTGTTTCGGACAAAGTACGTCGGAGCACGCCTGGCGGGAATGGTGGGCTCGTCAATTGGGCATGGCAAAGCCGTAGAGGTGGAATTGCAATAGGCTTGAGGCTTGAGGCGATAGGCTTCAGGGGAAGAGAAAGGAATCCCTGTAGCCTACGCCTGTGGCCTGTAGCCTTTCTTTTACAGCTTCGCCGACGGCACTACTAATTTTTCTGCGAGCCGTTCAATTTCACTCTTCACTTGTTTCGCATCCGTTATAATCGCCCCGACAATCACCTCATGAACACCTGCATCGCGATAACGCTTAATTTGGTCAAGCTCGACAGGCGAACCAATGCCAGGTGATACAGCAAAGGAGAGTTTTACGTTGCCACGTCCGGCTGCTTGAGCATAGTTTTGCATGCGCGAAATTAAGCCCGGCGCTGCTTCTGGTGTCACATTCACTCCAAACCAGCCATCGCCGACTTCGCCTACACGCTTGAGCGCAGGGGTGCTCTCACCACCAAAAACAATCGGGGGGTACGGTTTCTGGACTGGCTTTGGGTACATCCGAACTTTAGGAAAGCTGAGAAATTCACCCTTGAACTCTGGCTCTTCTTCGGTCCACAAGAGTTTCATCGCCTTCAAGTATTCACGCGTTCGTTCGGCACGGCGTTCCCAAGGAACATTCACCGCTGTGAATTCCTCTGCCAGCCAGCCAATCCCGACGCCCAGATCAAACCGTCCACCAGACAATTTATCCAAGCTGGCAACTTCTTTTGCCGTGACCACCGGACTCCGCTCTGGAATTAAGCTAATCCCAGTGCCAAGACGAATCTTCTTGGTGAGCGCTGCCGCATAGGTCAGCGCGATATACGGATCGAGAATATCAACCTTCGTGGTTGGCATCGGTAAGCGGCCATCTTTTGAGTAGGGATACTTAGAAACGTACTGATCAATTAATACGACATGTTCCGGTGCCCATAGAGAGTGAAACCCACAGGCTTCAGCAGTCTGGGCCGTTGTTGCCAGGTTTTCGGCATCAGCCGTAAGGCCGATACCAACAGCAAAGTAACCAATTTTCATGAGACGTTCCTCCTTTACAAATTATTCTTCAGCTTCACCCGTTGCCTTGAAGGCTTCGCGCCCTTTACCGGGGGTTGGGTCTTTCACAAGCCCGTAAATTTGTCGCCCTTCGTGATCTTCTGGCAGGTACTCTGTGATTGGCATTCCTTCTGGTGTCACAAACAGTAAGCAATGACAGTATTTCCATTGCTTCATCTCATCGCAGGCGCAGACCCACTCGCGACTGCGCTCAAGCTCAGCTTTTTTGTCCGGATAGAAATTACACGGACAGAGTGGCCGCCCCACCTCATCGATATTGCTCGCAAGTCCAAGAATAACGGCCTCAGTCACTTCTTTCTCCGGATGAGGAGAAGTGCCACTTTTCTCCAAGTACTTCTGTACATACACGCGCATGCGCTGCATGCTCTTCTCTGATGGTTGTTCTTTCATGTTGGCCCTCCCATACGGGTTGCTTTCCGCTGATCCCTTCTGAATGATAACGCCCATCCTTATGCCATTTTTCTCCGGGAGGAGGAACATGCCCACGAAAATCTATGTAACACGGGAAATCCCTGAAGCTGCGCTTGATCTTTTAAGACCGTGTGGAAACGTGAAAGTCTGGAACCACGACGAACCAGTGCCACGGGGAACTTTGCTCCAGGAACTTCGTGATACCAGGGCACTTCTGTGCATGGTTACCGAACGTGTTGACGGAGATCTTCTCTCGCATGCCCCCAGTCTGACCATCGTAGCCAATATGGCGGCCGGCTATGACAACGTTGAAGTGCCAGCCCTCACGCGTCGCGGCATTGTCTTCACCAACACACCGGGGGTTCTGACTGAGACGACTGCAGATCTCGCTTTCACGCTTGTTCTTGCGATTGCACGTCGAATTGGCGAAGGCGAACGACGGGTACGTTCGGGGCAGTGGCCAAAGTGGAGCCCGTTTGTCTTTCTCGGCACCGATGTTCACCATGCCACCCTTGGGATTATCGGTTTAGGACGCATTGGCACTGAAGTCGCCAAACGAGCCAAGGGTTTTGACATGCGGATACTCTACACCAATCGTAGCCGCAATGAGGAAGCAGAAAAGCGGGTCGACTGTACACGAGTCGACCTGCCAACGCTGTTAAGTGCATCCGATTTCGTTGTGGTTCTGGTTCCGCTTTCACCGGAGACGCGCCACTTACTTTCAACTCCACAATTCAAACTAATGAAACGTACCGCTTTTCTCATTAACGCTGCACGCGGCCCAATTGTCGATCAACGGGCTTTGTATGAAGCGTTGCGCGATGGTGTTATTGCCGGGGCCGCACTCGATGTGACTGATCCAGAACCAATTCCTCAAACTGATCCCTTGCTCACCCTGGAGAATTGCCTCATCGTTCCGCACGTTGGTAGTGCGAGTATCGCGACCCGAACCCGCATGGCAACTCTAGCGGCAGAAAATATCGCGACGTTTCTGGCGGGTCGTCGGCCACCAACGCCAGTCAATCCTGAAGTTTTGGCATAAAAGAGGAGTGTAGGATGTCTCAGACGAAAACGCGCATGCCCACCGTATTTGTCGGCCATGGTAGCCCGATGAACGCCCTGTCAAAGAATCGTTATACCGACGCCTGGCGGCAAATTGCGACGACAATGCCAAGACCAAACGCCGTACTGTGCATTTCTGCGCATTGGTACACGCAAGGCACGGCGGTTACCGTTATGGAAAAGCCGCGGACGATTCATGACTTTGGTGGATTCCCACAAGCGCTGTTCGAGGTGCAATATCCTGCACCTGGCGATCCCCAGCTTGCCGCACGCGTTCGCGAACTGCTCGCACCAGTTGAGGTGCAGATGGACAGAGGGTGGGGATTGGATCACGGCACCTGGTCGGTGCTGGCGCATTTTTTTCCACAAGCCAATGTTCCGGTCGTGCAACTGAGCCTCGATGGGACTGAATCAGCGCAGTTTCATTATGACCTTGCCACACGGTTGGCACCGCTGCGTCATGAAGGCGTATTGATCCTTGGCAGCGGGAGTGTCGTGCATAATCTCGGCATCCTGAACTGGAGTAAGAACGCGCCTCCGTTTGACTGGGCGATACGATTCAACGAAAAGGTACGCGACTCATTGCTTAAAAGAGATCACAGGCTGTTGATCGATTACGAAAACATCGGACCTGAGGCACCCCTCTCAGTACCTACGCCAGAGCATTATCTTCCGCTCCTTTATGCAGCGCGGCTGCAGGAAGAAGGAGAACCACTGTCATTTGCGATCGATGGGATCGAGAATGGCTCGATTGGAATGTTGGCTGTGGTTTTTGGCGACGCTAGAGGCCATTCACTCTAGGCTGCAGCAGTTGATTGCCGTCATGCCCGCCTGCGCGGGCATGACGTTGTGTCGCTTCTCACAGCAGGCCCTTAGCCTCTAGATTCTTCCCCTTCAGCGCTTATGCATTGCGGAAATACGGGATCACATGTTTGCCGAATAAGCGGATCGAATCCATGATGTTCTGATGCGGCAAGCCACCAAACTGCATGAAGCACAGGACCTGGTCGACACCTGCGGCTTGATACTTCTTGAGAATACGAATGCAGGTGTCCGGGTTCCCCATACAGAACATGCCTCCCTCGATCAAATCATCCAGTGACTTCCCTGACCGTTCCCCCTGCAGTGCGCCGACAGCGAATTTATAGGAGTCAGGAACTTTCACTCCTTGCTCCTGCCACGGACGATATAGCTCCAGAGATTTATTGAGGAACCACATGCCGCGGGGGCCACCAATCTCTCGTGCCTGCTTGTCACTTTCCGCACAGTGAATGATACCAAGTGCGGCAACTTTATCATTGACAAACGCACCGACGGGTTCTGCCTGGCGAACGGCTTCGCGATAGAGATCAACGCGACGAGTCAATTCCTCGGGGTTACCGATGTTGAAGCATAAAGCACCCAGGCCCTTTTTTCCTGCCGCGGTAAAGCTATCCGGCTGGGCACATGCAACCCACAGCGGAGGGTGTGGTTTCTGCACTGGTTTTGGAATAACCGAGCGTGGCGGAACCTTGAAGAAGCGACCTTCATGTGAGAACGGATCTTCGAGCCACATGCGCGGGATCATCGCAACCGCCTCTTCCCACATCGCCTTGGTCTCTTCCGGGTTAATGTTAAAACCTCCCATCTCAATCAAGGTAGTTGAACGTCCAGTGCCAAGTTCGCAACGACCATCGCTAAGGATGTCGAGTACCGCAGCACGCTCCGCAACACGAATCGGGTGGTTGTATTGTGGCGGGAGCAGCGCGACCGCATGACCAATACGGATTTTGCTGGTGCGCTGAGAAATCGCGCCATACAATACCTCTGGCGCTGGACAGTAAGAGAACTCAGTCAAAAAGTGATGCTCAACCGTCCAGAAGTGATCAAAGCCCATCTCTTCGGCCAGCATGACTTGGGCAATCACTTGCTTGTAGGTATCCTGAACAATCCCTGGATAGTGGGGTTCAGGAATTTGAATTTCGTACATCAAACCAAACTTCATGTGAGGTCCCTCCTTATGTCGATTTCTCAGCTGATTTGCCAGCGTGCGCAAAAGCGTCCGAGACGAAACCGCGCCAAACCTAGCACGGAGCGTAACCCAGACGCAACCGTACATATTGTGATATAGCACGCAAAGGAGGAGACCTCGTCGACAGTCAGAGCCTGTTCATATGATCAGGAAAGGCGCCGGGTACCGCAGGCTACTGCCAATTCTAGGGAAAGGGAATAAAAGGACCACTGGCTGCGCTGAAGGGAATAGAGGACAAGAGCGACACACGATATCGACCCTTTCTGCCCCAGCAGGTGTTCGAGCGAACATGCACGTAGGTGCTTGATTTGACATGAGGGAGACCAATCATGACGAAAACGTTAGAACTCTTGTGCCACACTATCATCATGATGAGCCTTGCGGCCTGCGTGCAGCGTCCATCGCAAGGTATTCCACCTTCGCGTTGGTCGTTTCGGGAGTTCACTCTCATCCGCGGCGTGGTGATGTGCGCCCCTTGCAGTTTGGAGCAGGCGCAGAGCCGCTATCCTGAGGCTGAGGGACTCTATGAGTTCTCTAGCGTGCAGGGACCGCTCGTGTTTCGCGTGGATTGGGTAAGTGACGCTGTACGTTGGCGACAACTGACCCTTGGCAGTCGACTGGCGGTCCGCGCGGCTAGCGATGTCTTACAACAGCTCATAGCTCCAGAGCACCTGAGGCGACCAATGGAACTTAACAGCATATTACGTGATGAACGCACGTTGGATATCGGGAGCATTAACATCACTAAGGCGGTGGCAGGAAACAACTTACCGCAATAGTGATTGACCGGAGTGGAGAGCCTCTGCACAAGAGCAGGGATGAGAGACGAGACCATTGTGTGCTGGCTTCGGTCTAAGTATCGAAGTCTGGTCGAAGAGCTGGATGAACGCGGGCGAC
>VGTJ01000120.1 GCA_016874775.1 Deltaproteobacteria bacterium | reverse complement strand
TCTTCCAAATGCTCGGCCAGATACGTACAGGTGCAATTCTTCGGCGTGCTCACCAAATATTCGACGTACTGCTTCTTGGTAATCATATCCCTAAAATGATACTTGTGGTCCTCAAGCGTAAGTCCTGCCACTATAATCTACATCGTGAGAGACGCATCAATGATCTGTTGTGTAACCTCTTCGTCAGTGGCATCGTCGGTCAAGAAGTAAGGAATTACCGCCCGATCCACTGGGATCACCATCGGTATTTGGGAACACCCAGAGATACGGAGATTACGTATTTTGATCCGCTGAACATCAAATTCCTGTTTGAGGCCCTCTTTGGTATTCGTGCAGTGAAAGTTATCTTCGTGCGTCAGAACAAACTCAGAGGAGAAAAGAGTAGTGAGAGGGACAGCAGTGTGGCGAAAATAAAACCGTACACACTCATTGGTGGCTTGTGCTTCCATCTCGTGTACGTACTCCTGCTTTTATACTTCCAACAATGGCCGCTAATCCTTGCCTGGGCGGCAGGGATCGCAGTGTTTTTTCCTTTCTTCGGCGCATTGCGGCAACTGCTCGAACATCGCAGCGAACACGCTGACCCGACGGTGAACTACGCTGACGTTGCCCACGGTGCGATCCACCGTCTTTTTGGAGATGGTTTTCTTGCCAATACATTCGGCGGGGTGGGTTTCAATCGGCATTTGCTCCACCACTGGGAACCCCAAATCTCGTATACGCGGTTGCGTGAACTGGAAACCTACCTCATGGAGACGGACTGCGCAGTGCATCTGCAAGAACGCCAGACAACATACGGACAGACATTCGGGCAGATGTTCCACCCGATGTGGAGATAACTGCGATGCCACTCTGTCTTGCTTGTGCGAACCCAGAGGCAGATCGCTGGGCAGTGGCCTCTGATGAGGAGTACTACACTACCAGTGAACAGTTTACCTACTATCGCTGCCGCCGGTGTGAGTCTCTCTTTATCGACCCGGTGCCACGCGATTGTTTACAGCAAATTTATCCAGCAAACTATTACAGCTTTGACGAGCAGGTCACTCAATCTTTTCTTTTCAGAGTAAAAGATTGGTTAGATCAGCGATTTTTCAGAAAATTTATCGCCCGGCTTCCGCAGTCGCAGATTAATCTTTTAGATGTGGGTGGAGGAACGGGCGCACTACTGACATCGCTACGCAAGATTGATGCGCGGATAAGGAAGACCACCGTCGTGGATCTGGACGAACACGCCGGGGTCCTCGCTCGCCAGAATGGCCACGAGTACTTCTGCGGACGGATTGAGCACTATCAGCCAGAGCAACCCTTCAGTGTGATATTGATGCTCAATGTTCTTGAGCATGTCGATAATCCGAAGGAACTACTTGTGAAGGCACGGAATTTATTGGCACCTCAGGGTATTCTCATCATCAAAACACCGAACACAGATAGCCTTGATGCCTGGCTATTTCGCGATAAGAACTGGGGTGGGTATCATTGCCCTCGCCATTGGGTTCTCTTCAAGAGAGAGAATCTTGCCGCGATGGTTGAAGAAACCGGGCTTAAGATTCAATACTTCACCTACACGCAGGGCGCTCCGTTCTGGACGACGAGTGTGCTATTCGCTTTACGTCGCCACAAGTGGATTGATACGTCAGCGAAGAGACCAATCCCGAAACACCCTTTGTATGCTCCTCTCAATCTGTTCTTTGCCGGAGTGGATCTGGTCCGCGGCCCATTTGCCAAGACTTCTCAGATGTTCATCGTGCTTGAGAATAGCTGAACCAATGTGAGTACTACATCCGAGCAGAAGCGGGGCGAGGGATCAATCTCTCTTCCTTCATTCTCCCTCACCGTCCCCGATTCCATCCCCGATCACGACTCTGTTCCTGTTGCCGTTCCCGTTTCTCAAATCCCCGCACCTGCGCACGGAACTGACCCCGGTCAGCAATCTGCCAGCCCTGCGCCTGTGTCCAGCGCATCTGCACTGCTGGGTCTTTCCCACGTTGCGCTAACTGCTGCAACTCACTCCGTGTTTGCGCTATCTCCTGCTGTTGTTCACGAATGGGGCGTATCCGATCTTCTAACGCTTGGCGCTGCTGCTGTAACTCAGCATCCCGTTTCAACGTCGCCTCTGCCTGCTGCACGATCGCTGACCGATGCGGCTCTTGCTCATATGACCGTGTTAACGAATGATACGCTGTTACGCTCTGCTCGTAGTGCATCTTAGCCGTACGCACCTGTGTCTCGTGTTCCCACGATTCACGCAGATTACTTGGCAGATACCGTGCCCAGCCGCGTTGCTGCTGGTGCCACTCGTGGACCTTCTGTTTCTGCTCGGCCTGCTGTAGCGCTGCTTTCATGTGTTGCACGTACGCCGTTTGTTCGCGTAACCGTCCGCCCTGATAGTCCATCCGCGCCTGGTCATACGCCTCGCGGTTGGTCAGTGATGGAGGATACGCCGAATGCCAATCATAGTAGGTGCGCTGCCATCCTAACCCTTCCCGCTCCTTCTCTAATGCTGCCAGTTGTTCGCCAAGCTGCGCCTCTCGTTGCTCATAGACCGGTACCGCTTGTGAAGCGTTGACCCACCGTGTTTCCCCTTCTACCCGAGCTGGCCCCGCCTGGCGTCCAGCTTCTCGCTCTGGTGTTGGCTGCGCTGACGATGAACGATCACGACTGCTCTCTCGCGATGGTTCTGCTGTGTGTTCCCGTGTCGGCCCTTCTCGATTATTATAGGCAGCGTGTCTCTCTGCTTGCGCATGCACCCGTCGCATCGCTTCTTCCCGATCCAGCAGTGACGGTGAGTAGCCTTTCAGCTCTACCCCCATCAGTCGTGCCTGCATCCACGCTTCCCGGCGAAACTCCTCTGACCCCGACGCGGTCACCGTCTGCCAGCCTTTTTCCTGCGCGACTTGTAACCCCGCTTTGACCGCTGTTTCATTCGTCGTGCGAAACTCCAACCGATTGCCTTTGTCAACGAAGGCGACATCGCCCGAGCGCTTCCAGCGGTACTCAACGGTTTTGTCCTCCCGCTCATAGCGCGTCATCACTCGATCAACCGTGCGCTGATATTGTCGTCGCTCGGCTTCTGGTACCTCTCGCTGTTCACCACTGAAACGCAGTTCCCCTTTGACCCGCTCGGTTTTCTCTTGCTCGAACAGATACACCTTCACCTGTTCTTGCGCCGCTTCCTTTTGTAAGTCTGTCAGTGCTCGCTGCTGCTCCCGATACTGCCGTAAGTCGATCACTTTCTCACCAAGCTCCGTTGCTTCGCCCCGTTTCAACCGCTGTGTCACCTCCGGTCCCATCTTTGGTTCTGGCTCGCGATCAATCCCTTGTTCTTTCAACGTCCGGCGATCAATCCGCTCGTCTCTCCCAGCGTTCTCTAGCGCCGTGTTCGCCAACGTCTCCCAACTCTGACGAATCTCTCGCACTCGATCATTCTTAGCATCGTCTAAGCTCCATTCCCGATTCTTCTTGGCTCCGCCGCGCTCAGGATGTTTACTGTTCGCCCGTTTGAAGAATTGTGCTTTCTCTCGTTCAATCCCATCCCGTTCCCGCAACGAGAACATGATGTGGGCATGGGGCTGCTCGCCGCCATCCAGTGCACGGCTGTTGTGCATCGCCACCGTGTACGGGAATCGTTCGCCAATCTCGCGCTCAATGAAGTCTTTGACGAGTCGTTCTCGATCTTCAAACGACAACTCGCGCGGCAATGCCATCACCACTTCGGAGTACACCCGCCCATTCGCTCGCTCATAGGTATCCGCCGCGTTCCAAAACTCGCCGGGATTCTCCGCCCACTCGGGCATGTTGCCGCTCCACGTGGCTTCTAACTCGTGCGCGCGTTTCTGGTGTTTCCCTTCGCGCGTGAGATATTCAGCGTGAGATCCCGCCCCTCGTTCTTTGTATTTCCCTTCCCGCGCAAGGTACTGCGCATGCGCCTCCGCGCTGGCTCCCTGGCCTTTCACCCGGTGTGAGATGGAGAGTGCGTAGATGGCCATAGCTGGGGGTTGGGGATTGGGGGTTAGGGATTGGTTACCCCGCCCACTCCCCACCGTAAAAATTGAAACATGTTGCTCGTCATTCGTAACTTTTCATTCTGCATTCTTCATTGTCTTCACTAATCCCCAACCCCCAACCCCTAGCCCCAAAGGGCCTTACTCATTCGTACCGCCTGTCACCACTGCCGTATCGCCCCGTTTCTTTGCCGCAAAGAAACGGGTAAACGCGCTTTTGGTGTCAGGTAATGCGAAGCTACCACCTTCGGGGCGGGGAACCAAACTTTGGTTATCGACGTGGCGTGTGATAAAGGTCACGGCGGTCGCTACACCTTCGTCGGCTTACTACGGACTACTGGGACACACTGACTCTGCTACGTGTGAAGGAGGACTCACCATGACTACGCGCACGACTGACCCTGCCCTGCGCCTCAAAAAACTCGAAGAGCAGATTGCCAAGAAGAAAGCGGAACTCATCCGTGAACGGGGCCGTCTGTCTGAAACGACGCGGAAGAATCGCATGCGCCGGATGATTCAGATCGGCGAACTCGCTGAGATCGCCGGGGTCATCGAGTCGGAGAATGCGTTTTTATTGGGGGTACTGTTGAAAGCAAAAGAAATTGATCCTGTCTCAGCAGAATGGCGGGATCTCAAACAACGCGGGGATGCGGTTCTTACAAAGCGCGAAGCTACACGCAAGAAAGATGTCCTGAAAGACTATCAACAACGCCAACAAACTGCTGACACTGAGACCGCATAGGAGGCAGCATCATGGAGGCCCCCGCAACACTCTCCCTGTTCCGGACGTTGCGCGCGAATGGTCACGCTCTCAAATTCGCTGAAGCACCGCTGGCAGAAATTCCCGTCCCACGGGTTGGATTCGTCGGCTTGTTCATCGTCTCGCTCATCGTCACCGCAAGTTTCGATTATCTGCGTCGCTCGTTGCATCTTTCCATTCCCGAACCGATCGCGGTCATCCTTGCAACGCTGCTCATCATCAGCATCACTTGTTTTCCGTTGATGATCTTTCTGTATTACTCGCTCAAAGCACGGCGCTTGTTGACCGAAATCTATTTTACCTTTCCCAAAAAGGCGCAGTATTGGTACGCCGTCGCTATGGTCTGGTTCTGCTGCGCGTTCGTCGTGGTGTGGATACCCAAGGAATATGACAAGGCAGGTAATCCGCTCTATGGGTTGCTCCTTCCGTTTGTCGGGGCCTTCGGAGTACGACGCTGGTTACGATCGGTGCATGAAAAACCTCGGGCTGTACCCCAACTGCCCCCAGCCGAGCCCGCGCGCTTTGGTTGCTACCTGGGCACGAGTACCGGCATCTTGGCCAAGTATGGACATGGCGCAGCGATGGCCAGCGGCCAAAGTGTTGTGCTCGATTTAGCTGACGCTGCGCAGAACATTCTCGTCTTGGGTGGCATTGGTTCCGGCAAGACCACACGCGCCGTACAGCCGTTACTCGTGCAACTCTTGGATCAAGACGCCGGTGGCTTGATCTTCGACATCAAGGGCGATTTCAAGATTGCCGTCGAGTCGATCGCCCACCAAGCGCAGAGGGCCGTGACCATCATCGGGCCAGAGAAGACCCGCATGAATGTCATTGCTGGCCTCTCGCCGGAAGTTGCCGCCTCGTTTCTCAAGAGCGCCTTGCTGCTCAATAGCCGGGGCACGGTCGATGCCTTCTGGCTCGATACCGCCACCGAACTCTGTAAGAACGCGCTCGGCGTCTTGTCCTTCTTTCCCCAGCGCTACTCGTTGTCGGCCTTGTATACGTACCTCTTTGATCACGGGGTGCAAAAAGGATTGCGGCAAGAAGCGGAAGAGAAGCTGCTAAAACTGCCAGAGCGCGAGCATCGCTTACTGAAAACCTATCTCGCCTATCACGAGACGATCTTTGCCGCCTTTGATGACAAGGTGAAGTCGGGGGTGAATGCGTCGGTGGCACAGATTCTCTCGCCGTTTCAGCATCCCGACTTGGTTGATGCCTTCTGTACCGATGATCCGGCAGCGCCAAACATGGAACGAGTGTTAGACGGGGCGGTATTCTGCGTAGATTTGCCATTAGCGAGATGGGGACTGGGAGGGAGGGTTGCCTATACCCTG
Organism: Deltaproteobacteria bacterium; assembly: GCA_016874775.1. NCBI lineage: Bacteria > Pseudomonadati > Myxococcota > Myxococcia > Deltaproteobacteria bacterium. Next base: position 13,836 of record VGTJ01000120.1, on the reverse strand, counting down.
CTCAAGTTGCGCTTCTTTAACGCCCTGCAGCGGCGCAATACCGAGCCCTCCTGGAATCAGGAGCGACCTGTCTTCTTCCTGTGTGATGAGTTTCAGGAAATCGTCTCGGCCAATCGCGATGGACTCTCGGATCTGAACTTCTGGGACAAGTCCCGCTCCTCGAAGTGTATCGGCATCATCTCGGCCCAAGCCGTCAGTTCGTTTTATGCCGCCATTGGCAGCCGCGATCTCGCCGATGCCTTACTGCAAAACTTCCGCCAGAAGCTGTGCTTTAAGACCGAAGATGTCCACACTATCGAGCTGCTCAATCACCTGCTGGGCCGGGTGGAGGTGGAGAAGGCCAGTTACCAGCAAGGCGAAGGCACCTCGTCAGGCATCTTGTTCACCGATCACTATTCTCGGTCGCGCCATGAGTCGGTGTCGCGAACCACGGTGGAGAAGCAGGTCATCAACCCGCAACTCTTTCGTACGCTGGGGCAGAATCAAGCCATTGCTTTGCTCTCGTTCGCGGGTGTCAGTGCCGACGATGTGGTGGAGTGTACGCCGGTGTTTGTTGAGTGATGGGGAAAGGGCTGTCTGGGTTGCTGGAGCCAGGGCGGGCAGCGTGGCCGGAACGCGAGTGAAGCCCTGCAGCGAGCGTGGAGACATGCGCTCACGCTGGCAGGGGGAATGATGCGAATGGCCGCCAGGGAGTCCGAAGATGCGAGGCTCGCTGGCCACTATAAAGGGAGGAGATGAGAGCTAGGAACGGCTCTCTGAGATGCCAGACTCAGAGGCGTGAGAGCGGTCCTCATCTGGCCTGGCGACGGCCTCGGTGAGAGGCCAAGCGTCACTGGAAATCACGCGAGGCGCAGGAGCGGTGCTTCGCCCCGCTAAAATTACGACACGTCACTCATCCCTAGAAGGATGAAAAACCCGGAAGTCTAATGATTTCACGGTAATACCAAGTGTTAACAAACTGTTAACATACTCGCTGCTGAAAAATTCACTACGTGTGATTTTTTTCAAAGATCAGTAAAGATGAAAAGGAGGAAAAACAATGGCTCAATCTCACACCCAAGTGCTCGGCGTGCGCTTACCACGGACGTTCATCAAGGCGGTCCAACAGGCCGCAGATGACCGGGGCATCGGGGTCTCGGAACTGGTCCGTAGCGCGTTACTTGCCTACCTCCAATTTGACCCGCAGACGCGCCGGTTTGCCACGATGGTGTACGAAGTCGCCAAGACTCGCCACGTCCTCTTACGGCTGCTCGACACACAGCTCACCAAGCCGCAAGTCGATGCCTTGTTACGGATGGCCGAAGACGACGCCACCCACTACGTGCGGGAGCGTCTGGAGAAGAGCAAAGAGACGGCCTAGCGGCGGTGCTTCTGGCGGGAGAACAGGTGTTCAGAGCGGCGCGGCTGTGCCAGCGCTCAAGAGGGATCTGAGACCGGGACTCAGAGAGTGTCCAGCGTCCTTTCTGTAAGAGGCGTGGCACAGGAAGAAAGCCGAACGGTTTCAGGGTCGGCGCCAACGCTGGCGTGACGCATTCGTTTGTGGAACCAGCGCAACGGAACAAGGGCGCTGCTGAACGCTCCCCCGCAGCCAACGAAGCGATTGCGGAAGAGAGGGGTTTCCGGCAGCGTGGTGCCCCTCTGCAGAGCTGCGCCTCTCGTCGCGAGTACGCCTGAGGCATGGTCAGCGGAAACGTTGTTACTGTGGGAAGGGAACCGACCCTCGGTAGAGTTTCTGAGAGCGCTGCGATAGTCAGACGCTATGGCCCAGACACCGCCATCCTCACCGATTCCCCCGTTTCGTTCAGACGGATATTTACCGGAAGGATTGTACGTCTGCTCTGTTGCCGACGTGCTCTTTCGCTTTGGGTCCTCAAGTCGGCGGCGACGACGGTTAGCCCTTCGGGTGCGCCGATGGGTAGAACTGGGCCAGCAAGTCGGTGCGCAGCGGCTCTTAGTCGATGGCAGTTTTGTCACCGCGAAAGAAGAGCCGCATGACATCGACAGTGTGCTTTTGCTGCCCGCCGATTTCGTGCAGCAGTTAGAGCAAGAACTTCCTGCCGCTGTGGAATTAGAAATCATGTTCTTGACCCGACGGCCCGAAGAAATATTTGCTGCCGAAGATGAGCAGGACTGGGCAGAGTGGGTTGCCTTTTTCAGTCAGACGCGCGAACCTGACCATAGACGTAAAGGGTTGATCGAGATCCGCCTATGATTACCACCACGAACGAATACCAACGTGCTCAGGAAGAACTGCGCCAGTTGGAAGAGCGGCTCGCTCGCTTACAGAACAGTCACCCCTTGGGAGCGAAGGGTTTCACCAAAGCCGGGATTCGCAAGCTCATAGCGCGGCTGCATGAGGAACTTGCGGAGTACGAAGGCAGTCACGAAGCGCGGCAGGTCGAGTCCTCGTAAGAAGCTAGGAGCTGACAAGAGAGGATGGCTGGCGCTACAGCTCAACGGAACAGTCCGAGAACAGTTTCCAGCATTGTTCGACTCTGACTCAATGCCCATGAAACAGAAAGAGGAGATTCCAGTCATTAAGGGAAGCGGCAACGTGTTTGCGGACATCGGCTGTGGAGATGCAGCAGAGTTGCAAGTCAAGGCGGAATTGGCCCGGCAGATTTACCGCCGTATTAAAGCGTTACACTTAACCCCAATGGAAGTCGCTCAGCAGCTCGACTTGCAACCCGCAGAAGTATCGCAGCTTGCAAACGCTCAGTACACCGGTTTTTCGACAGACCGGCTCCTTAGGATACTGACGGTGCTAGGAATAAACGTCGACATCGTCTTATCCCCCCAGTATGGCAGGAAGAAGAATAAGCAAGGAACCGTTCGCGTTGTGGCCTTGGAATAGGCTGAAGAGAGGTAGGACTGGATGTTTGAGCTGAGATTTTTTTCCTTCGTGTTGTATCTATGACTTTAATCTCAGGTGCCCGTTAGAAAGCACTCCAGCTCTTTTCTCTCTCTACCATTTTGGGGTGAATGGACGCGAAGCGGTCAGAGGGGCGAAGCCCCTGGTCTCCGAGTTGAGCCGCCGGTAGGCGGCTTCCTTAGTTCTTTCTAGTCGGTGAAATTACATCACAAACAGTTACTCTTATTTCTATAAGATTCTATAAATATTCTATAAGATTCTAGGCAAAAAAGTCTTCTTTTATAAGTCTTTGTATTGGCTTGAAAATTTTAGATTTTTGAATCTCCTTTGGTACCTCGAATGCCGATAGTTTGGTACCTCGAATGCCGATAGTTTGGTACCTCGAATGCCGATAGTTTGGTACCTCGAATGCCGAGTCGGTACCTCGAATGCCGATAGTCGGTACCTCGAATGCCGATAGTCGGTACCTCGAATGCCGATAGTCGGTACCTCGAATGCCGATAGTCGGTACCTCGAATGCCGATAGTCGATACCTCGAATGCTGAGGGGTCAGAAAAGCATCGGAGCTTTTTGGATGTGAACCTTGTCTCTGTCGTCAATGTTCCAATCAGTAATCGCCCCTATTGCGCGAATATCATCAAGGGCAATTTTGAGATTTTGCCGGAATTTTTTCAAAGCCTTAGTATCGCTGCCAGTAAGCTCATGAAGGAATTGAACTGTGACAGGATGAGGTTTCTCATGACTACATATCCATCCATGCAGAGCTTTCGCTAGGTGCTTTCCCGCTAATTGTCGACGATGGGCCTCCTCAATGACAGTATAGCCCCTAGAGAAGAGTTGAATCATTTCTCGGCTGATTTCGACGGTAAACTTACCATCTTCTAAGTCGGCGGCTCCTTTGGGTAATAAGGAACCCCAAAAAACTCTCTTCCCGTCACGTTCAATGGAGACCGCCGTCGCAGTCAACCCTTGCAAAACATCGAGCAGCCATTTGTATTGAGATTTTCCAGTGTGACGATGAAGCAACTTTAAGAGTTGGTAAGCGGTGAAACGCACTTTATTCCCCTCTTGGGTCCCACGGGCAAGGTGCATAATCGCTTCGTAAACATCGAGGTCACATTGCGTTAACTGTCTTCCAGTGAACGTGATCGTAAAACCGTTCTGGCTGAAAATCGTTTCGCCCCTGACATAACGGGCTTTGTTGGGTTGAATAGCCGGAAAAAGCGCGGAACGGACAAACTCGTTAGGAACTCCTCGTTGGGGGTCTTTCCACAGGGATAGCTGATACACCTTGGCAGCCTCGCGCTCTTTATGTGTCTCTTCCACACGATCAAAGATGTTCTGCAAGGGAACCGACAGCGATTGAAGATTAGTGTTTGAGTGTGTCATAACCGCCCCTCCTCGTGGGAACCATACCCAAATTCTACACTCTAGTCATGGCTCTTTATTCCATGCTTTCAACTTGCCTAGCGGCACTGGAAACAATAAACGCGCTGCGGCTGATGCCCAAACGCTTTGCTGCATGATCAATCCGCCGCAAGAGATCAGGATCGATGCGGATCATAATAGGTTCTTTGTTTTGCTTGCGGAGTTCGTCGGTGATTTGGTTTGTACCTGCATTAGCAATAAATGCTTGTGCTTCTCGCTCAGCCTTTGGTTTTATATTTCGTTTAGGATTTTTAACGATAGCCATTTCATACCTTTACGATATTTTACCGATATACAAATAAAAACTTTGTGAGGCGCTTAAACTCATCGATGGCTTTCGGGTCATTGTGTTCAAGAACAGAAAGACCTGCCGCCGCCGCATTTGGAAATGCCTTACGGCGAACGATCGGCACAGGCGCGTATTCGAGTCCTTCAATTTCCTGCAATGCGGTTGCTGCATCGTCATTATCATGCCCTTGCGGGTCGGCGGCATTCAGAACTGCCACGGCCCGCAAATGATCATTAATCTCTCTCGCTTCTTTGACTAAGTCAGCGGTTTGATCCACACCCCAAAGATCGAAGCTGCGAGGCTGTACAGGTATGAGCACGGTATCTGCCACGGTTAAGGCTGCCCGTAGACTACCACTGTCCCGTCCTCCTACGTCTATGACAATATCGGTGTACTTCGGAGCGAGTTGTCGAACTTGAGTTCTGATCGCTGCACCTTGCAAGGCCACAGCCGTGTAGCCCGCCTTGCCGTTCAAATTGGTGTTTCTCAGTTCAGTAAAAGCCATAGCTGTCTGCTGTTCGTCTCCATCAATCAGCAAAATATCTCGACCTGAACGAGCGAGAGAGATGGCAAGGTTAACTGCAAGAGTGGTTTTTCCAACGCCACCTTTGACATTTCCTACTGCAATAATCATATCTATCATTTCGATTAATTTATGATATGTTTTTATACTCTTACCGATATACAAAAGCAATCGAAAGGAAATTTCTTTAGGACTCTAATATGCGTAGGATATCCGTCGATCGGGAGTAGTCACACAAGGCATGGTCCTAAAATTGGAGTTTTCCTCCTGCTGCCCCAAAAATCAGCAGAAAATACAAGTGATCCCGATCCTAATAAAGACAAGGGGGAAGGGTGGCGCTGATCAGAGGTTGTCACGTGATCGCAAAAGGGAACCATGCTGAAGCGTTAGAAATTATTCCGAAAATCCTGGCGCACGGGTTGCTCATTCATACCGCTCGTATAGGAACCGCAGCGTACGCATATTACATTCACATGGTCCCGGCCTACCGCAGACATGAGCCGATGGTTGTCTTTGAGGTTGATGAAAGGTACGTGGAAAACAAGCCAGCCCCGATTCCCCACAAACTGCCGACGTATGCGTTTATGAAAATGTATGCTCCAGGGCTCACATATATCCCCATTCACGTGCTAGGATTTGTCAATGTGTCGGAACCCTTGCTTCCGATCTATAATGGACCTATAGGATTTTTCTAGAGACACAGGTGCTCTATGGCGAAAGCGTTTACTAATAGCCTGACCCGAGAAAGTGAGATCCGCGAGATGCTGGATCTCATGCTTGCGGAGACTGACCCAGGGTACATGAGCGGTGCCACGCTTGGACAGTTTACGCAGGACCTCATGGACGAAGTCCGCTTTCTGCTTCCCGGCGATGAAGAAGATATGCAACACGTTGAGCAGTATGTCCGCACTCACAGTGAAGAACTGTACCAGAGGTCTCTTTCATTGATGCAGGGTAGTGCAACAGTTCCCTCTACTCCTCCCGTGACGGCGTAACTCGCCCATTTTTCCTTGCTTCTATTTTATAACTATTAGTGACTTCAAATCGTACCCTCAGCAGAGTACCATCAACACAGTCGCGAACAGTCTCTCAATCGTAGAAGGGAAGGGGCTCGTTGAAATAATTGTACGGATAAGTAGTTATTGCATTGTCACGTATAACGCTATCCGTTATAGTCGGACTGTGAGGATTGGGTTGACTGCGGTGGAGGAAGAATGATTGTGTCCTTTGCCACACAAGGCACGGAGGATATTTTCAACCGCAAAGCAACCAAGGCAGCCCGGCAAACGTGTCCGGTCGCGCTGTGGCGCGTTGCGCAGCGCAAGCTGGATCAATTAAACGCGGCAGTCTCGTTGCTGTCCTTACGTATCCCACCCGCCAATAATTTAGAGGCCTTGGTAAGCGATCGGGAAGGACAACACAGTATCTGCATCAACGTACAGTACCGGGTCTGCTTTGTGTGGACGAGTGCAGGACCCGCAAGCGTCGAGATTGTTGATTATCATTAAGGGAGCAACGTATGGTACGCATACCAAGCCACGGCCCGCCAACTCACCCCGGCGAAATGTTGCGTGAAGAATTTCTCCGCCCCTTGAATCTCACGCAAACGGAAGTCGCGCAACGCTTAGGAATTTCTTACCCGCGCTTGAACGAATTGCTACACGCCAAACGTGGCGTGACGCCTGATACCGCGCTACGGCTGGAAGCATTGTTCGGGATGGAAGCGCAGTTTTGGCTCAACTTACAACTGGCCTGGGATCTATATCATGCCCAGCACGGCCCTGGCGCAAAGCGCATCAAGCAGATCAAACGCCTCTCGACTACCCCTACCGCGAGAGCGGCCTAAGCTGCGCCTCATCAGGAAGCTGCACGATAACTCTGGGGGTGTATTGCTGTTATCCTTTTGCGTCGCTCAAGTATCCGTTGATGGATACAGTTCTACATCTCTACGTGGCGTACAAAGAATCTGCCGCACTCGGTCTGTCTGTTGTCGAATACGACAAAGGCGGTAAGGCGGCTTCAGAGATGAAATCATTTTTCAAGGAATTAAAGAGGGCTCTCTAAATGGCAAAGAAATTCACGCTGACCAAGACCGTCTCAGCAAAACTCACTGCTCATTCTCCTCGGGGCAATAACTCTGCAAACGATTTTGTCCAAGGAAAGGAACCCACACGCGCCAAGACCTTCAACATTCCTATCCGCCTTGCAGATCAGTTACGTATCATCGCGGCAAAACGGCGACAAACCGATACCGACATTATTGTCGGTCTGATTGATCAGTTCGTCCGTGAGAACGTGGAAGATGCTAAGTAGGTATGTACATACATACTTATATACATGTGTATGGTGTACAACCGCAATCGCAGCATGAGAAAGGCACGGACAAGGGAAGCGACGATAAGACGCCAGAGAATAGCGTCCCATGTGTTCTCCGAGGATACGCAGATGAAACCCATAACGACCTATCCACTCCGACTCCCACATTCCATCAAAGCTGCCGTCACGCGGCTAGCCAAAGAAGACGGTACCAGCATTAACCAATTCGTGGTGACCGCCGTCGCCGAGAAGATTGCCGCCTTAGAAACGGCCTCATTTTTTGCCGATCGCCGGCAACGCGCGGACCGAGCCGCGTTTCGTAAGCTGATGCACCGCAAAAGGGGCGAACCGCCGCGACCAGGCGACGAAATACCTCCAAGGCTCAGCAAAACTCGGAAAGCAGGATAGACAATATGGTATGTATTGACAAAGTACATACACAATGACACATTTGTCGTAGTGGATGTTCGCTACGAACTCAACGGGACAACGTTCGTCTGGGACGAAGAGAAAGCACGCCTCAACATTGCTACGCACGACGGCATCACTTTCGAGCGTGGGGCGGAAGTATTCTTTGATCCTTTCTTTCGACTCGTTGATGCCTCCCGCAACGAGGAAGCACGGGATGCCGTCATCGGCTTCGACACGCTGGGGCGTATGTTGTTTGTCGTGCACATTGAGATCGAGGGCGAATACATCCGCATCATTTCGGCTCGGAAAGCGACACCGGAGGAGCGCAAAGAGTATGATTCCTAATCGGCTGAAGGCTCGACTGAGAAAGGATCGGCCCATGACTTCGATCACGCTGCGGATTCCTGCAGACGTGGTGAAGTCACTGAAGTTGATTGCGCCGCACAAGGGATTCTCGGGGTACCAGGCGCTACTCAAAGCGTATATCAGTGAGGGATTGCGCCGCGATGAGGCCATTCATCTCTTTGGTCCCGCTGCGCGCTTGGCAGAAGCGCTGAAGAAACGGGGAGTCTCCGCCAAACTCATTGAAGAAGCGGCGCAAGAAGCTTCCGCACAGACTTGAGTTCACAGAAAGTTATTGTGAAGACGGGTGGACAGAAATGGTAAACGCGAGTGATAAAAACCGGTTCGCCCCCGGCGACCGATTCTCACCCTGCTGACGCAAGGAATAGCACCTGATTACTCAGAAGCAGCCGTTCCGGGACTTATCAAACCGGTCAGAGTTGAGTTACGGATTCTTCAGAGCAGAGTCAATAATCCGGCGCAAGCTTCACAAAGCGATTGCCTTCTCCGCGTTTTGGGTGTGACATTTGAGATAATTGCAGACTTGTATTCGACTCTTTACGCGGAGCATTCCTCTGTCGCAGTCAAGAGAAGTAGCGCTATCGCTACCTCCGCTTCAACAGGCAGAAAATCTCACCAAACTTTTTCCCGCTCCGTATTTTGTCATGTACAAAACAGGCGCTAGCAGTGCTGCAAACAACACCTCTTGGTGTATCCTTTTGCAATAATTCACAACCAGTTTCCGAACTGTAACAAAATCAGCAGGTTAGAGTGGGCGAAACTTGACATACGAGCCCCTTATCGGACGTTTAGGAGAGAGGGAGAGGTTGGGGGGTCAGGATGAGCTTTGACGTTGAAATTCTCTGCTCTTTGGGTCTTATGTAAAAGTTCAGGGGTCGGACTGCGAGTGAAATGGAGACTCACCAGCAGTTTAAGGGACGAGTGAAGGAATGGGGCGCTGGGCATAGAACGGACCAGCGGGCGCAGTTGAACAGTTATCGAAGGAGTTCGATAACTGTTCTTATAGAAGGAAGATAGTTATGGAAGGTTATGAATGATCAGAGTCGATTCCATCGGAGGTCTCGATTCTGATCACGTTGCATAACTATTGACCGCGTAAGGAGGCAATCAAGCGATCGGGCACGGTGAATTGACCACGACGCAATGCTGGCGGAACGACCGCGTCGAGGGCATCGAGTTTCTCCGTGGGATCGGCTCGGACATAGGCCTCTGTCGCTTGCATATCAGCATGCCCCAACCACAGCGAGACTTTGCGGAGATCGCCGGTGGCTTGGTAGATCATCATTGCACAGGTGTGCCGCAAGACATGAGGAGATACAGTCTTGTCCCGCAGGGAAGGACACGCGAGAGTCGCTTGGTCGACATACTTGCGTAACACGTACGAGAAGCCCACCCGCGTCATCGCCCGGCCTTGGGCACTAAAGAAGAGTTCTGGGAGGGCGATCTCTCCCCGCACCGCTAACCAGGCTCGCAGATCGTCCGCTGTCTGTTTCCACAGCGGGAGGGCACGATGCCGTCGCCCTTTGCCCTGAATATGAAGAGTGGGCGTGGCGTGCCAGGTCACCGCCGTCACCGGCAGTGTGAGGAGTTCCGCAACGCGTAGGCCTGCGGCGAAGCAGACATGGAGCATCGCCCGGTCCCGCACGCCGTAGCGCGTGCGGAGATCCGGTGCGTTCAGAATAGCTTGCATTTCCACGAGGGAGAGATGAGGAATCAACGGCTGTTCAGTTTTCTTCGTGGGAATGGCCAGCACCCGCCTGATCTGCTCCAGCAAGGCCGGAACCCGATACTCCAGAAAGTGCATGAAGGATTTGATCGCGGCGAGACGGGCATTGCGGGTAGTCGGGCTGTTCCTCCGCTCGGTTTCCAGCGTGGTTAAGAACTCCATCACGAGCGGAGCGTCGAGCTGCTCCAGCGTCAGCTGGGACGGGGGGAGACCACAGCGCTGGCTGGCAAAAGTTAACAGCAACTGGAAGCTATAGGCGTAACTGTCACACGTATGCGGGCTGGCGCCGCGTTGAAGTGGCAGGCGTTCGCGTAAAAAAGCGGTCAAATGTGGAGCAATCAGCGTCATTGGTCACCTCCCGTGATAAACGCTTCGCAGCGTTGCGCAATATCGATCAAGAGTTCCGGCGTGCTCTCCAAGTACCAATAGGTGCTTTCGACCTTGGCGTGGCCCAGATAGGTCATGAGCGCAAGCACCTGGCGGCCAACGTGTTCGCGGGCATTGGAACACGTCTGGAGTCCTCTCACCGCAAACGTATGCCGGAGGTCCATCAGTCGCGGGCGTGATCTGCCAGGCTTACGTGCTACCCCTGCGGCTTGTACGACGGCATGGAAGGTTTCCGCCACGACAGTGTGAGAGAGTCGACTGCCTCGGCAGGACACAAAGAGATGGGGATTATGGCCTGCCACGCGCCGTCGTCGATCTACGTAGCTTCTCAACGCCACCCAGGTCGTGTCGTGCAGCGGGAGTAGGCGACTTTTCTTGAACTTACTTTCCCGGATGATGAGCCCTTCTGGGGTGAGATCGCTGAGGTGGAGTGCCCGCGCTTCTGTCGGTCGCATACCCGTTGCCGCCAGCAGGCCAAACAGCGTGCTGTAGGTATGAGGCCGCAGCGACCCGACAGGCCCGAGCTGCTGGGCGTGAGTCACCAGACGCTGGAGTTCTGCATCACTAAAGATGTATGGGGTAGGACGCTGGCGTCGTCCACAGAACACCGTTGCTGGTGGGATCTCATGCCGTATATCCTCGGCGTGCATAAAGCGCGCAAAGCGGACGACGGTTTGTAACCGATTGTGTCGTTGTGCCTCTGACGATGCACTGGCTGCCCAGGCGATGGCAGTGGAGGTGACCACATGGGTCTCGCCTCGTCCCGTGGCAAAGTGCGCGAAGTTACGTAAATATCCATCGCACGCTTTGAGCGCAAAGCCTGTTGCGCGCCGGACGGCCAAATAAGTATCGACCGCTGTCATGAGCATGAGGTCACCTCCGGCCAGGGTTGCGTAGCCTGCTGGAGGAGCGGCACATCGACTTTAGCATACCCCGTTGTTGTCTCCATGGAACTATGGCGGAGCACGGCGGCAATGGCTGGTAAGGGAACGCCATGGCGAAGCATGAGGGTCGCTGCCGAATGGCGTAGGATATGCGATCCATGGACGGGCGTCGCAATTCCTGCCCGCTGTATCGCACGCGTGGCAATCTTGCCCACCGCTTGGCGAGTGAGCGCTACGATAGGAGCACTGGTAGTGAGAAAGACCGCCTCGGTGGTTCGTAAGGGGCGGAGTTTGAGATAGGCGAGGATGGCCTCTCCGACCTCTTGGGGAAGTGGCAAGCAGGTCTGCCTGCGCATCTTCCCGACCACTTGGATCGTACCGGCGTGCCAGTCGATATCGGTGAGTCGTAACGCTGCGACATCGCCCGCCCGCAGCCCCAGCCGTGCCAACAGTAAGAGGACGGCCCGATCCCGGAGGCCGATCAGAGTAGTGATCTCACAACTGACCAGCATGCACTCTATGGCCTCAGCTGAGAGGTACCGAGGTAAGGAAGCTAACCGCCAAGAGGCGACGGTGGGAATGGCATACGTCAGCTCCGGCGCGCACTGGCCAACCGCAATCAGGAAGCGGAGAAACGTTCGAACCGTGGTGACCACGGTCTTCGCCGAGCTCACCCCGTGCCCCTTGGTTTGCTGCAGGATAAAGACACGCAGCGCACGGGCGTCATACTGCGTGGGATCCTCTCCCAGCGTCTGCAGGAAAGCGAGCAGCGGACGACGATAGTTGGTGAGCGTGACCGCCGAAACCCCACGGTGAGTTTGCATCCAGTCGCAAAAGTCAACGAATAACTGGGGATCAGACGATACCGAGGGGAGCGGGGCGGCGTGTCCGCTCGCTTCGAGGAACGTCACCAAGTGGCGCGCTCCCATAAAGAGATCGCTATACCCCCCATTGGGATAACGCAGCAGCTGCTGGGTTTGCAGCTCACGCTGAAACTCTTCCAGGGCATGGACATTGAGTTCCCGCGCGACGCCTTTCCCGTGGTGGCTCCAGAGTGCGAAGCGGTGGGCGCCGCTCAACAAGTGACGACGATACCGAGGATGATAGCCGCGCGCTTCCAGCCAGGTACTGAACGTCTCAAAGTGGGGATCTGTGGAACCCGAGCGATAGTGCTCCTGCGTCCGCGGCTTCTTGCCAGAGGTAGTTAACATGCTGCTCTCCTTCCGGTGTGGCCCTGAAGGATGGCAGCGTTATGGAAAGGCAATTCAGGGCTAAGTGTGACGAAAGTGTCGCGCTCTCACATGTTTACTGCCGCCCTGAAGCAGCTTACCTTCCATAACTATCTTCCTTCTATAAGAACAGTTATCGAAGGAGTTCGATAACTGCACAACTGCGCCCGCTGGTCCGAAATCGGCGTTTACCGTGCTCAAGGTAGTGGCCTCTTTTATTTTGATAAGAATGGCAACGGAACGTGGGATCCTGCAGGAGGCGATTTCAACTTTGGATTAGGAATAACTGGAGATCGTCCGATCGCTGGGGATTGGACAGGAACGGGTGGAGCAACGAAGGTTGGCATTTACCGTCCAAGCACGGGACAATTCTATCTAGATAATGGAAATTTCACTGAGCAAGGATGTAGTATAGATCAGTGCTTTGTGACAGCCTTTGGTGGAGGAACAACATATTGGCCGGTTGCGTGGAATAAATCGGTCGTCAAGGGCAACTAACAGTTAGTTAATAGTCATTTGTACCAGCTCTTACCCTGGCACTTGGCTCGTTCTCTTGTGATCTGTACCTGAGGTGAAAATCTTCGTTACTGAGAAGCCTGTGCAAGTTACTATGTTGGCATAAGGTTTCCTATCCTGACTTTTTCTCATCGATGACATAACGAAGGACGAACGTCTCTTTAAAAAAGAGGAGTCGTCCTTCATCTTTCAATGCAAAGGTTTTCTTCTATGGCCAGCGCTGAGAATTCAAGACTCGGCGGTGCTTCATCTCAGCTCTTCTCCTAGAATATATCCAATAGATTTTGTTGATCTATTGGTCTACCTTGCCCATTACACGATCATCTCTCCTTGTAGAGGTACTGCCTTTGCTTCGGTTCTCCGCTTCGTATAAGACTCAACGACTTTGTCCCTATGCCTTTGGCTGAAGAAGAAGTACGGATACGGTTATGGATGATGCTCTCTTTGCAAAACTACAAGAGGTAACACTGGTCAACAAATCTGGCGTCACGTATCAAGAGTTCAGAAAAACGCTTTCCCCACAGTGGGGCCGTGTGTGGGTACAGATTGCTCTCGGATGGCTGGCATTGATTCTCCTGCATATCCTGATCCTTCTGTTCTCTGGACGCCACATCGTTGCGGACGTCGGGCTCGTGGTCGTTGGTGCTGTACTGATTGGATATGTCGTTGCATACTTGCAATTGTTCCTGCACGAAGCAGCCCACTCAGGACTTACGCTTTGGACCTTAACAAGCCGTGACATGAGGGTTTTGTAGTTCAGCGCGAAGGTAATGACTAAACAAACTCTCCCGCACGGCATACAGGGTCTGGCCCAGTTCTTGAGCTTTCACTTTCAAGGATACCCACGCATGATAACAACATGCTAAGTGATTGCGCTGTGCCCGCGCCGCCC
>VGTJ01000119.1 GCA_016874775.1 Deltaproteobacteria bacterium | reverse complement strand
GCGCTTGGAGGTGGTGCGCCGTTCGGCAGACGCCAAAGGCTTTACCGTGTTGCCCCGCCGCTGGGTGGTGGAGCGGTCCTTCGGTTGGCTGGGGCGCTAGCGGCGCTTGTGTCGGGACTTCGAACATACCACCGTTTCCAGTGACGCTATGGTGTACTTGGCCAGTATCCGGCGCACGCTGCGGATGGTGACGACGGAAAATACGAATTAAAAAACACTTTCTGAGAGGAATGTCGGAAGATCATGGAACCACCAACGATACCCAGCGCTGCGCACGCACCGGCGGCCAATACGTGGCTGATCGCACTTGCGGTGATGCTTGCCACGATCTGAGAGGTCTTAGCTATGACGATCGCCAATGTCGCGCTGGATCATCTCCGCTTTTTCCGGTTGATTCCCGTCGTGTTTGTGATGCGCCAGCCACAACGTGTGGGCGGCACAGTGGTAGCCCATGAGGATCACCAAGACAGTCTGTTCGGAGTAAGGAGGGGACATGGCACAGCAGTTTGATCCCATCTTCGTCGAGGTCATCAAGAACGAACTCGCAGCCGTGACTGAAGAGATGGCGATCGCGGTGAGCAAGACGGCGCGCTCAGCCATGGTCAAAATCGGCGATTTTGCCGCGACGATTTGTGATGGGCAGGGCCGCCTGATTGGCCCAGGGTATGCCGCGCCCTTTCAACTCGCCATCTTCCAGGAGGTGATGGCTGGCGTGATCCACAAGTGGCGCGACCCGTTCCGTCCAGGGGACGTGCTGGTCGTCAACGACCCCTACGCCGGTATGGGGCACATGCCGGATGTCGCAGTCATTACCCCCGTCTTCTGGGAGGGACAGGTGATCGCATTCACTCTCGCCTACTCCCATCACACGGACACGGGTGGTCGCTTCGCCGGTGGATTTAGCAGTCAGTGTACCGAGAGTTTTGAGGAAGGGATGCGGCTGCCGGCCGTCAAATTGTACACAGAGGGACGGCGCAATGAGGCGCTGCTCGATATGATTCTCGCCAATGTCCGCACACCAGAGGAATGGCTCGGCGATGTCGAAGCGAAAGTGGCAGGCTGTTGGCGTGGTGCGAAAGAACTCCAGCGCCCAGTGGACAAATACGGACTCGACACCTTTACGTCGTGTTGCGACCATGTGATGGATCATTCCGAACAGGCCACGCGCGCTGCCATTCAGGCCATGCCAGATGGTCGCTATGAACAGGACGATATTTTTGAAGATGACGGGTTTGGCAATGCCGTGGCGCTAAAGCTCAAGGTGGCACTCGAGGTCGCTGGCGATACATTGACGGCGGATTTCACTGGCACCGACCCGCAGGCAAAAGGGGCCATCAACATGCCACTCAGTATGACCAAAGCCATGGTGTATGGCAGCCTCAAACTGATGGTGAGTCCCGATATTTTACTGAACTCAGGATTCGTCCGGCCCATGCATGTTGCAGTTCCCCTTGGTAGTCTCCTCAATCCGCGATACCCGGCGGCTGTCGGAGGGCGGGCGTCACTAGCATTCCGCGTCTCAGACATGGTGTTCCGTGCGCTGGCGCAAGCGCTGCCAGACCGTGTCCCCATTGTTGGCGAGGGAGGCGATGTGCTCCACTTCGTTGGTCGTGGCACAGATGGGCAGCCCTTTGCGGCTATGGACGGCTTCTTTGGTGGCTGGGGAGCGCGCCCGTATAAAGATGGGATCGACGGGGTGACCCCAATGACCTTCGGCTCCTATGGAACGACCCCAGCCGAGCTGCTCGAGCGCGAGCATCCACTGGTCGTCGAAGGCTTCGGCTATGTGCCCGACAGTGGGGGACCGGGCAAATATCGCGGCTCCGTATCCGTCTATCGACAATGGCGGTTCTTGCAACCCGGTACGATTATGGTGCGTACCAATCGTCCGTCGCGTCCGTGTGCAGGCCTCGCTGGGGGACAACCGGGAGCGATATCACAAAATGTTCTTAATCCGCAAACCGATGCGGTCGCCCTCCCGCGGCAAACCCATCTGCATCTTGACGTGAAGCCCGGTGATCGCGTCTTTCACGCCATTAGCGGTTCCGGCGGACATGGAGATCCGTGGGATCGTGAGCCAGCGCTGGTGCTGAAGGACGTGCACGACGAGAAAGTCACCCTCGACGGGGCGCGGCAGCACTATGGCGTCATCATTGACCCACACGGTCTGACGATCGATTGGGAGCGTACCAGACGGCTGCGTCAGAGCCGCGCGGGGCAAAAACCCGAGGGTGCGGTCAGTTGAGGGACGTGACGGCAACAGGAGTGGAGCGGCATGGAGATCGATCGCGTGGTGGACAGGACCACGTCGCGATCGCAACAGGCACTGTTTGCAATGGATGTGTGGAGAATCAATGACACACTCACGGTCCTCTTTCGAACACAGCATTGTGTACGTCGGGAATGCTGACAGCAATGAGATCTTCGTGCTGCAGCTTGAGCAGCAGACCGGTCACCTGAGGGTCATCGAGCGAGTACCGATTCCTGACGTTGTGCAACCAGGGATTTCTACCCCGATGGCCGTGAGCCCTGATCGACGATTCCTCTACGTCGGTGTCCGTGGCCAACCGCAGCGCGTCGCGAGTTTCGCGATCACTCCGGCCAGCGGTCAACTCACGTATATTGCCAGCGGTCCACTCGCTGACAGCATGGCCTATCTCGTCACTGATCGCACGGGCCGTTTCCTCCTGGGCGCCTCCTATCCTGGTCACACACTCACGGTGAATCGTATTGATCCACCCGGCCGCGTGCACCCGCCACATCAGGTCTTGCCGCATTATCGACATGCACACTCCATACTCGTCGATGCGCAGAATCGCTACGTCCTCGCCCCGACGTTAGGAAGTGACTGTGTCAGTCAACTCATATTGGATGTCCAGACGGGAATACTTACGCCGAACACCCCACCGTCGCTGCCACTGCCGGCGAACAGTACGCCGCGTCACTTGGTGTTTCATCCGGACGGCAACCTGGTCTATGTGCTCGGTGAGCGTGATGGTGCGGTGACCGCGTTGGACTATGACGCTACGACAGGACTGCTGCGACAAAAACAGCGCCTCTCTGCCCTCCCTCCTGATTTCCAGGGGAGTCCGTTAGCGGCGGATCTCCACATCACCCCGAATGGCAGATTTCTCTATGCGTCAGAGCGGACCTCCAGTACCCTGACCGGCTTCAGCGTGGACCCGACCACCGGTACGCTCGCGACGATCGGCAGCGTGCCGACGGAGAGACAGCCGCGTGGGTTCAACATTGACCCCTCGGGCCGGTATGTACTCGCGGTTGGTCAACTGTCGCATGCGTTATCGAGCTACCAGATTGACCCAGACACCGGACACCTCATCAAGTTGAACGACTATCCAATGGGGAAAAATCCGAATTGGGTTGAGACCGTGGAGATTCCTTCTTCTTGAGGTTCCCTGTATAACGTGAACCAAATAGGACAATACCAGATCTATCGCGATCGGTTAACTCTCGATCATCACATCAACAAGTACGGCACGCAGAGTACAACTGCACCAGCTCTGCGTGCGCATACGAGTCGTCGGCTATACATCCTTCAGCCCGTCGGGATTCCTCTATGGATCACGCAATCCCGTACAGCCGCGCGGCGGTGTCATGCACGATCTTGCGGCGGTTCGTCTCCGAAAGTCCGCTGAAAGCTTCGTCAATAAACTGTTGCGAGCGTGGCCAGCTCGCGGCCGTGTGCGGGTAGTCTGAGGACCACATGGCGTTGTCCGCCCCGTACACGCCCAGCGTGTGAACAAAGAGCGGCTCGTTGATAAAGGTGGCATACACCTGGCGTTTGATATACTCGCTGGGCTTGAGACTCAACTTCACTGGATTCGCCCCAGTCCGTCCAAACCGATCGTGCGCGAAATCCATCCGCCACATGAAGTACGGAATCCACGCCACGTCATTCTCAGCCGAGACCAGTTTCATCTTCGGGAAGCGTTCTAGCACTCCATCCAGAACAAACACCGAGAGCGAACGCTCCACTTCGTGATGCAAGACCGCGACTTGCCGTGCCAAGTTCCCCGTAAAGAAATCTGACCCCATCCCCCGGCGGCTGGTCAGGATGTGCAGCGACAGCGGCATATTGAGATCCTGCGCAGCGGCCCAGAACGGATCATACTCGGGATGATGATAGGGGCGATCGTCTGGCGGCTCCGCCCAAATCATCGCCCCGCGCATCCCCTTGCGGGCAATGCGTTGGAGTTCTTGCACTCCCGCCGCGATATCTTCCAAGGTAATGAGCCCCAAGGCCAGCAGCCGTTTGGGATTATGGCTGCAATACTCCACCGCCCAATCATTGTAGGCCCGGAAACATGCCGTCCGCAGCTCGGCATCCTGCAAGCCGTAGAGCGGCATACCCATCGAGGTGTAGATCACCTCCGCTTGTACCCCATCAACGTCTTGATCCTTAATCCGCGCTGCGGGGTCCCACACACTCGCCGGCGCGGCCTCAAAGCCCTTCTGATTGTGGGTGGGCAACTGCTCTGACGGTACCCCAGCGCCAAAGAACGCGGCGACTGGGACCGGCGCAATATCCTCACAGACAAAGAACTCGCCCTCTTTTCCCTGGAACCCTTTCACCGTGTGGGGCGCACGGTCACGGAACTTCTTGTCCATCCGGTCTGCCCACATGGTCGGGGGTTCAACAAAGTGGGAGTCTGCCGAAATGATCTGAGACTGTGCCATAACATACCCTCCTGTTACTACGGGTTCATCCAAAAGACACAGAGCCACCCGGCGTTGGTGACTGACGTACAAGGCGTCAGTCACCTTTGTGAATCAGAGAAAGAACGGTCGCTACAGTGCTTCTCATCGACGCGACCGGAGCACTTGACCGGCCATGGCGCCAGTACTCCGCCCCTCCTCAAGGATGATCTCGCCATTGACGAACACCAGTAAGAACGCCTGTGCAACTTCCCCGATTGCCTTTTCCTTTTGGCGCTTTTTGGTGGGGAATGCAACAAGGAATATCGTGTGCGACAACGCCGTACGAGGAGATGGCATTGTGCCCAACATGAACTTTGACGATCACAGTCGGTACTCTGATTTTCTCTTCCCTTGCTTGTCAAGGAGAGGGCGCGGGTGAGGTTTGCAAAAACAGGCAACGCAGTACCGAATTTGCCTGGCAAAACTCACTAATGGAAGTACCGTTTAGTGAAGAGGCGTGCGTGCCCCATGTTCACGTCAAGCACCCGCGTGGGCTGGCACCGCCGCAGGGTGCCAGAACCGATACGGCCCGAGACGAGCGTGGCCACGACAAACGCGAGTAACACGGTGCTATACGAGCCGGTCGCGTCGAAGCCGACTCCCATCACAAACGGACCGACAACCCCGCCGAGCCCCCAGGCGGTGAGCACGTACCCAAGGATTTCGCCAAAGGCGCGCAGCCCAAAATAGCGACTTACCACGTAGGGCATCAGATCCGTCTCGGCCCCCACACCCAAGCCGATCAGAATGGCCGCAACAAAGGCGAGTATTCCTACCGCCTCGTTCCACAAGAGCAACACTCCCAGTGACGCGCCCGCGAGAAAGGCAATTGCTACAGACGCAGCGGCTACGCGATCGAGGAGGTAGCCAGCACCGACACGTGCGACCAGGAGTGCTCCGCCTAGAAATGACGTGGCGAGCGCCGCGCTCTGATCCGATAACCCACGATCGGTTAACATCGGCACAAGATGAATGAGACATCCATGCACACTGACCGACATACAGAAGAAGGCTAGCACCACCTGCCAGAACGTGATGAGGTGCCACACCTCAGCCCCAGTCAGCCCTTGCGGCTCGTTACCGTGTTGGGTGGGAGTCGACTGTGTCGCCGTGACTCCGTCGGGCTGTAATCCCATCAAAGTCGGGGTCTCCTTCAAGAACGGAGCGACGACGGGAATGGTAATGCAAATCACCATCGCTCCCAGCACGACATACGCCGAGCGCCAGCCGACTGCGTCAATCAGCGCCTGTGCCAGCGCTGGCATGACGAACGTGCCTAACCCCACCCCAATCATCGCCAATCCCAGCGCGAGCCCACGTTGCCGGTCAAACCACTGCGAGACGACCGTCAAATACGGTAACGTCGCCGCACCGACGGAGACGACTCCTAACAAGACGTACACAGCGTAGAAATGCCACAAACTCGGCGAGAGCAGCGACATCGAGGCCACGCCGGCACCGAACACGGCGACTGAAGGAACAATCACCCTGCGTGCGCCACAGCGATCGATCAGGCGACCAACCACGGGTGCGACGACACTGAGCATCAACAGCGACAAGGAAAAGCCCAGCGAGATGTCGGTGCGACTCCAGCCGAACTCTTCATGCAGCGGTTTGATAAACACCCCAAAGGTGAAAGCACTGATGGGCCCGTAACTCAAAAACGAGCCGATTGCGGCTGCAACCACGACCCACCACCCATAGAAGATTTTGGTCCGCCGACGCTCCGTCGCTGCCATACCTCTCCTCCGCGTAAAAGGTGAATATACTTTGTCACGAGTTTCTACGACCGCCATCTTTTATGTGCACACGAAAGAGCCCATGCGCGTCCCCTCCTTTAGGCCGATTCGTTGCAGGTGTTGTACGCCTCCTGCCAACAAAAGACACTCAACTTTGTGGCTAGTCGCTTCTTATTTTTGCACCTCTTGACCCCAGCGCTGATGGTGCTAGAGGGGAAGCATACATCCGGTTGGACCTGCGGTCGGCACGAAGAGTAGCATCAGCCTGTAGTACGGAGGGCCTACTGTTATGACCGCGCAGTCACTGTCTAGCCTTTCCGCCAACATGCTGGTGTGCGCTATCGTCACCGTTTGTGTGTAGCGCTGTCGTCAACATATCACCACCCACAAAGGAGGGCTGGCTATGGCGGAGTTCGATACCATTATTAAAGGCGGCACAGTTGTCGATGGGACCTTGCTCCCACCCTACAAAGCGGATGTCGGCATCAAAAACGGTGTCATCACCAAGATCGGGCATCTCAAGAGTAGTGATGCCAAGCAGGTGCTCGATGCCAGCGGGCTCATTGTCGCACCGGGCGTGATCGACCTGCACTGTCATTACGATGCGCCGATCCATTGGGACCCGTCGTGCTCGATTGGGAGCTGGCACGGTGTCACCTCTGTGACCAACGGCAACTGTGGCTTTGGCTTCGCGCCCGTGCGCCATAAGGATGCCGACCGCTCGATGTGGTCGATGGAGCGCAACGAAGCGATTCCCTACGAGGCGATGAAGGCGACTATGCCATTTACCTGGGAAACGTTCCCGCAGTGGATGGACCATATTGATCGCCTGCCCAAAGGCGTCAACATGATCCAACTTGTGCCAGTCACACCATTAGTGAGTTATGTGATGGGCGGCTGGGATCAAGCCAAGAGTCGTCAGCCGAATGAGAAAGAGATGGCAGAGATTGTCCAGGTACTGGATGGCGCGATGGCCTGCGGTGCCAACGGCTGGGCGGCGCAACGCTTGACCGGCTATGGTGCCTCAGTGCAACGCGACTACGACGGCACCCTCATGGTCTCAGACATCATGTCTGATGAGTTCTATCTGGCCCTGGCTAGAGCGATGCATAAGTATGATCGCGGCTCGATTCAATTCGCGCAGGTGTCGGGCGCGATTGATGAAGGCATTGAAGGCCCGCGGCGTGACATGGATTTTGGTGGACAGCTTGCGCAAGCGAGTAACAAACCGCTGATCTTCAACGCGATCGCGGCCATCGACGAGCGCCCACAAGTCTTTCGTACGATGCTCAGTGTCGTCGACGAATACAACAAGAAAGGTGTGCCATTGGTGGGCCATGCGGTGACGATTCGCGCCAATTTCCGTTTCTCCTTCATTGATCAGTGGAACCTGTTCGATAACGTCGATTCGTGGCGGGAAGCCACGCTCGGGACGCCGGAAGAGCGCACCACCAAGCTGAATAACCCCAAACTGCGGCACGAGATGAAAGCCGAGTATGATCGCAGCAAGCAACCCAAGGTCTTGGGCGACATTGCCGACTTCGTGTGTCGCAAGATTTCGCGCGATGATTTGCGGAGTAAGTATCAAGATCGCTCGGTACGTGAGATTGCCCAAGCCGAAGGCAAACATGTCGTCGATGCGCTCTTAGATGTGTCGGCGGCGGACAACTGGAAAACTCAGTGGCTCACCCCCACCCGCAATCAGAACCCAGACAACTGCAGAGAGATGCTGAGTCATCGTACGGTCGCAGGGTTCTCAGACGGTGGAGCCCATACGAAATTCCAGAACCTGGGGTCGTATCCGACCGATTTGTTGACGTGGATGGTGCGGGAGACAGGAAAAATTTCCTTAGAGCAGGCGCACTACCACATGAGTTACATGCCAGCCTGGGTGGCAGGCTTTAAGGATCGCGGCTGTATCCGCGAAGGCATGGCCGCCGATATTCTCGTCTACGATCTAGAAAAACTCGCGATTAAAGATCCAGAGTTCCTCTATGACGTGCCACCGGATAACGGGGCACGCCTGGTGCAACGTCCAGAAGGCTATCGCTGGATCATAGTGAATGGACAAGTCACCTTTGAGAATGCCAAAGAGACTGGCGTCTACTCGGGGAAACTCCTGCGCTGCGGCGCGTAGAGTCTCCATCGCTACGCGTAGCGATGCCGTAAACGCTGGTAGCGGCCCCTGGGCGCTGTGGCATCACGCCGTCCACTGCGCCCATTTCTGCAGATTGCCCGTTCGGACTACAAGGCCGCCACCGGCTGTTCGCGCATCGCACGCAGTGCGTCGAGTGATCCTACCGACTGAGGCTTTGAGCCTTTGCTCAATGGTCGCGAACCCGGTGTTACTTCGAACGGCGACGTTAGTCCTAACTCCTTTCCGATCTCGCGCACTGCAGGCATGACCTCGGTCGCGATCAACCGCATATTATTGAGGCGATCTTCTTTCGAGATCGGTCCGTCGTTCTGCCAAAATGCAAAAATGCCCGGTCGCAGAACTTCCAGCACCGTGCGCAACTTGGGAATCACCGTCTTTGGTGTACCGCAAATCACTTGCATTGCTCGCTCGACCGCAGGGAATGCGTCGAGAATCTGCTTCCGTGTTTGTTCGACGTCGATGGGCTTGTCTTGCCAGATGGCAGAGCGCGTTTTAATCTGCGCGTCAGAGATGCTTTCGTTTTTGGAAAGAGTCGAGCCATCTGCCAACCCTGCCCATGGACTGCCTTTAGTCGCTTCTGGGTCGGTGAACTGCCGCGCCATGCGCCGTGTCGCATCTTTCGAGTTGTAGCCCGGCGGGAACATCCATTGCGGTTGACCAAACAAACTGTATCCAATACCCGCACCGCCGAACATATCCCACTTGGCAATCTCACGTGCCTTCTCTTCTGTCTCAGCAACATAGACTTTTTGTAGGTAGCCGAAGTTCTCTGGTCCGACCTGATACCCTTCTGCGGCTGCTGCATCACGGTACATATTCCACAATTCGACCGTCGGTTCGAGGAACGTCGCCAGCGCAACGTAGGGGTAGCGATGCTTGGCGCACCACACGACCGTCTCAGGACTTAGCAGTCCAGGAATCCAGATCGGCGGATGCGGCTTCTGAATCGGTAAGCACCAAGGATCAACGAAACGATAATGGAAATGTTTGCCCTCATAGCGGAACGGTCCTGGCTTCGTCCAGGCCTGGATCACTACCTCATGGGCTTCGTTGAAGTATTCACGGTTGAAGGCAGGATTCGCATTAGACGCGAATTGTTCGCTTCCACCACCGCGCACCCACCCAGCAACGAGGCGACCGCCAGAGATCATATCAATCATGCCAAGCTCTTCGGCGAGGCGTAACGGATTACCCACTACTGGCAGCGGGTTCCCCAAGAGCACGATTTTTACTTTCTTCGTGATGCGCGCAAGAATCGATGCTTCGACATCCATCACCGAGCCCATACAGAAGGCCGTGTCATGATGTTCGTTCAGCATCACGCCGTCGAAGCCTAGCTCTTCGGCTAACACCTTCTCGTCGAGATACTCATTCAGTAGCTGTCCACCTTTCACCGAATCGAAATGTTTGTTTTCGATCCCAAAGAAACCGGTCTTGATGACTTCGTCATTCGACACGTACCGGTAGGGTCGTTCAGTGAAGTACATCAGATGCATCGTGCTATCCTCCTTATTTGACTGTCAGCTGAAAAAGCTTTCCACCTCGCGGACAAACTCGCTCGGTGTCTCGACCTCGGGTCGATGGCCACAGTTATCGAACACACGCAAACTCGCAGACGACATCACTCTCTGATAGTCGGCAGCTGCGCTCAGCGGAACGACCTTATCCTCGCGCCCCCACAGCAACAACGTGGGCAAGCTCCGAGCGACTCCCAATAAATGCGGCAAACTGGGATTGTGCATGAACGGGGCCCACGCCAGCCGTGCTGACTGCGCCCGTGCTTCTTCTAAACGCTCGAATTGCTCGGGTCCCTCACCGCCGTAGAGTTGGTCGTACTCCTCAGTCGCATCGGCATCATGAACCGTCACAAAAAGATGCTTCAGCGCCATCAGTTGGAAGAAATCAAGAATGGCTCCTTCCTTCGGACGGACACCCATCGGCGCGACCAACACGAGCTTGCGAAACTGAGCCGGATTGCATGCGGCCATCTCTGCCGCAATCCATCCGCCCAGCGAAAAACCGATCGCATCAATGGGAGCGAGATGCTGCTCGACCAGGTAGCGCGCGTAAAAGCCCGCCATGTCACGAATGTTACTGATCCACTCCGCCCGTTCCGTGCGGCTATAGCCCGGATGCTGCGGGATAATCAGCGTGCGCGAGCGTGCAAGCGCACTGTTCCATTTGAGCCACCCAGGCCAACCTAACTCCTCATGCAACACCAACAACGGACGGCCTGTGCCACCCCGGACAACTACCAAAGCGCTACCATCGACTTGCACTACCTCCTCTTTCCATTCCGGTGAACCATTACTTGATGCCATGATCGGGTTGTCCCTCCCTTTGTGGGCTACGTACCACGGTAGTCTCACCATAACAAGGGATGAATATTTGACCCATAACCCATGTTCTATGTTATTCTCGATTACGACAGCATGTTCACTTTGATGTTCCGCGTTGCCGTGTCCGTTGCGATGATATGACGTTGCAATTCCATCTCTCGTTCGTCAAATCCCAATGCTAGCCCCACCAGTTGGGGCAGGTGCAAGATCGGCAGACCAATCGGTCGCTTGGCTTTCTTGGCCGCGTTGGGTTGATTGCCGTCGAGGTTCAGGTGGCACAGCGGACAAGGCGTGACCATACAATGCGCGCCTTTGTCTTTGGCTTCACCGGTGTGATCGCTCACCATGCGCATCGAGTTGTCTTCATTGGCAGTCAGAATGGGAAATCCACAACATTTGGACTTGCCACCAAAGTCCACCACTTCCGCGCCAACGAGGCTGATGAGGTCTTCGAGGTACGTTTTGCGTCCGCTGAAACCCTTCGGGGCCATCAGGTCGGATGGACGTCGTAAGTAGCAGCCATAGAACGGGGCGACCTTGAGCCCGGTCAGTTGCCGTGTGACTTTCTCCTTGAGCTTGTCCGTGCCGTAATCCTCCATCAGGACCCAGAGCAAGTGCTTCACTTCAAGTGTGCCGCGATACGCCAGTCCTTCCTCGGCTAAGTATTTTTCGTTGATCTGTGCACGGTAATCAGTATCGTTCTGCAGGCGATGGTTGGCTTGCGTCATCACGCCCTGACAGGTGCTGCAGATCGTCATGATAGTGGAGAACCCGCCCTGCTCTGCTTTGGCAAAAGTGCGGGCATTGATCGGATCCGAAAGATCGCGACTCATCACGCCAGCGCCAGTGCAACCCACATCGGTTAGTTCTTGGAGTTCAAGGCCGAGCTTGTCGGCCACTTTTACTGCCGCTGGATAGAGCTCAGGACAGCCCCCACGCGACACACACCCCGGATAAAATGCGTACCTCATAGTTTCCCCTCCTCGGCTTTGTCGATGATCTGACGAATCTCCTTGGCACCGGGCCGGCGGTGATGCAGGTAAGGGATCGGCGCTTTTCGCCTCACCAGAGCGCGGGCCGCAATCGGGAGCAGTTTCAAGAGGCCAGGCAAATTCAGGAGGCCTTCGCTTTCGATGGCTAATCGGCCCTCGTCGAGCCAGCCACTCTGCTTCACGGATTTCACAAAGCTCTCGTAGTGCCGTCGCACCTTGGGATTATGCGCACCAGAGCGAACGCCCTGGCGAATCGCTTCATCGCGGATCTCGAAGATGCGTGACGTCGGCTCAATGCCCAGCGGGCAGTGACCATTGGCCTCGAAGCAATGCGCGCAGTCCCACACGCCGCGCGGTTCACTGATTTCCTTGAGCCGTTCGCTATGACGGCTATCCCGTGGATCGAAAATCGCGCGATAGGCCTTGGTCAACGCGGCAGGACCGACAAATTCACGATCCACCGCAACGACCGTACACCCTTCGTCACACAGACCACACATCACGCAGCTCATAGCGGTGCGCACCTCGGCGAGTTGCTCTTCGGCTACAGAAGCCGTGCCGTTGGGTTCAGCCGTCTGTGGTGTGATCCACGGGGTCACGGCACGGATCTTACGCCACAGAAACGCCTCCATGTCATAGACCAGGTCCTTCACCACCGGGATGTGGCGCATCGGCTCGACCGTGACCACCCCATCTTTCCCGACCACATCTACGACTCGGGTCGTGCACCCGAGCACGCCTTTCTTATTCACTCGGAGTGCGCAATCTCCACATGCCCCGCGTTCACAATTGGCACGGAACGCCAGACTCGGGTCGTGTTCCTCGCAGATGCGCGTCAACCCATCCACAATCGTGGCCCAATCTGGCAAGTCCATCTGATACGTTACTGGACCGGCCTGTTGTGGCTGCGCAGGATCAAAGCGCTGGACTTTAAAGGTCGCGTGCATCGTGTCCCTCCTTTTTTTCTGCAAACGTCTTGCGGCTCATGCGTCAGGGCGAAAGAAGTGCATTGACCGGACGCGTGGCCACCATCGGACCATTCCCTCCATGTGAAACCAGCGTATGCTGGCGCCATTCCTGGTCGTTCGTCAGCGGAAAATCACTGCGAAAGTGGACGCCGCGACTTTCCGTTCTCGTCTGTGCAGCGTTGACGATCGCCGCGGCGACATCGAGCAAAGACGCGAGTTCAAAGAAGGCTAGGAGTTCGGCGTTGTACATTTTGCCGTGGTGTCGCAATGAAACCTGCGCGTAGCGCTGTTGTAGCGCTGTCAGTTCCTGCGCAGCGACAGCAAGACCTTCACGCTCCCGCACCAACCCCACATGCGCATCCATAACGGTCGTTAATTCATGACTGATCTTGGGTACGGTATCCTCACCAGCCGGGCGCGCGAAAATCTCCTGTACGCGTCTCTGCTCATCTGTCACCAGCGCTTGCGCGACTGGCGCTGGTCGTGTGGTCTTGGCATAGGCGGCTGCAGCGACACCTGCACGTCGCCCGAACACCACACAGGATGTGAGTGTATTG
This sequence comes from Deltaproteobacteria bacterium, assembly GCA_016874775.1. Taxonomy (NCBI): domain Bacteria; kingdom Pseudomonadati; phylum Myxococcota; class Myxococcia; species Deltaproteobacteria bacterium. The sequence goes on along the minus strand of VGTJ01000119.1, from coordinate 6,912 downwards.
CCTGCAAGGCCGTTGGCACCGTGGACCCCGTGCCACGCGCATTCACCGGTAGCAAAGAGGCCAGGCACAGTGGTCACGCCATCCAAGATGGTTTCGATACCACCAAGGAGGCGATGCGCGAGAGGACGCACCGGTAACGGCTCACGATCAAGCGCGATACCAGCTAACTCAGTGGCAACGCGCTGCAAATACGGAAAACGCGACGTCAGCACCTGTTTCCCAATCGGTCGCATATCAAGCAGAAAGGGACTGTCCCTGCGCGCTGCTCCCGCCGTCTGCGCCATCGTGCGACATAACGAATCCCGTAACAGCGGACCGTTGGGTTGCAGCAGCGGCTGTCCAGTCGAATCACACAATAGTGCGCCCTCAGCTAGCGCCGCTTCCGAGGCAAACGCGCGATGGGAATGAAAACCCAACGGATGGTATTGCACCATCTCCATATCCACGAGCCGCACGCCAGCGCGATAAGCGAAACTCATCCCATCGCCCGTACACGATCGTGCCGCCGTGCTGCGTTGGTACACTCGTCCAGCACCATCCGTCGCGAGAATCACTGCGGGAGCGGTGAATGCGGTAAGGGTGCTCGTGCGTTGGTCTAACGCGACAACACCGCAGCATTGCCCCTCATCGACAAGGAGTGAGAGGACTTGCCACTCATCATACGACGGGATCTGCGCCTTGAGCAGTTGCTCGTAGAGCGTCTGCAGCACGACATGACCAGTGATATCGGCGGCAAACACGGCGCGCGGAGTGCCACTGCCGGTCAACTGCCGGAACGCCAGTGTTCCTGCACTCGTGCGTGCGAAGGGCACGCCGCAATGATCGAGACGAAGTACCTCGTCTGCGGCCTCGCGAGACAATACCGTCAACGCCTCGGTCTCGCACAGGCCTCTTCCCGCTGCTTCACTGTCTTGCGCATGTCGTGCAGCGGAATCGTCAGGGCTCAGCTCCGCGTTCAAGCCGCCAGGCGAAGCAACCGTATGACTCCGCACGGGATGGGTTTTGCTGACGACCACCACCCGTGCTCCGGCTTCGTGCGCGGCAAGCGCTGCGCGCAGTCCTGCTACGCCACCACCCACAACCAGGACATCATACTCCGGCATAGGGTCCCTCCTTCGTAGCGTCACCAGACTCAGTATCGCATCAAGACAAAGAGGAAAACAACACCACCTGGCCGGAACATACCCCAGGCGAAAGCCGGACTGCAAGACTTTTGGTTGCTGATTCGTCTATCGTCGCACGCCCCCTGTGTCGCTCGCGAAAATCGCAGTACAGCTTGACGACAGCATCCCATCTGGAGTAAGGCCAGGATCAGCAGAACCAGCAGCAAGGTTCCGGTCTGTCGTAATCGTCCATGATGAACACAGCGCCCACCCATACCCGTTGGCTCATCCTCACCGTGATCTTTGGTATCGGGGAGTTGATGTTCATCGACCGGGTGAACATCTCGATCGCGGCCAAGTACATCATGCCGGAGTATGGTCTGAGTGATGTCCAGATGGGCTGGATCTTCAGTGCCTTCGTCTTTGGTTATGCCGTCTTGCAAATCACGGGTGGCACACTTGGTGACAGATTCGGCCCACGACACGTACTCGCAGGCGCGATCTTCGGGTGGTCTGCCTTCACTGCCGTCACTGCACTCGCTGGCGATTGGCTGCTCACATCGGCCATCGGCGTGGTCGGTTCATTCATTGTCGTGCGCGCATTAATCGGAGTTGGGGAAGCGGCTGGACCACCAAACTATAATCGTGTGGTCGCCAATTGGATGGCTCCAGGTGAGCATGGCTTGGCATTGGGGATCACAACCAGTGGCAGTGCACTGGGTGCTGCGCTGACGCCACCACTGATGGTGTGGATCATGCTGCATCTGGGTTGGCGTGCGGCCTTCTATATTGTCGGTGCAGTTGGGATGCTGGTTGCGTTGCTGTGCTACTGGTTCATCACAGATCGACCGGAACAGCATGCCTGGGTGAATGATGCGGAACGCGCCTTGATCGCGTCGGGAGGAGAACCCACATCCAGCGCCTCCGCAGCGTCCCGCGGCACTCCATGGAGGGTGCTGCTCACACGTCCAGATCTATGGTGTCTTACCTTGTCATACGGCACGTTGGGCTATATTAGCTACATCTACTTTTCCTGGTTCTACCTGTATCTGGTGAATGTCGGGGGCTTCTCATTGGTCAGTGGTGGGTGGTTCAGCACCGCGCCTTTTTTTATCAGTGCCGCAGCAGCACCGGTCGGCGGCTGGCTGTCCGGTAGGCTGAGCCGAGGGTATGGGAAACGCGTCGGACCCTGTGGCCTCGGGTTTTGCTGTCCGCTCGTGGCATCACTATTGATGTATTGTGGTGCGGCCACGTCTGACCCCTATCTGTCTGTGATCGCACTCTCACTTGGCGAGGGCATGTTATTGTTAAGTGTCGCCGCATACTGGGCGACGACGATTGACTTGGCGAAGCCATACGCTGGAGCAGTGTCCGGGCTCATGAACATGGGCGGGAATGTCGCGGGGACTGTGTCGCCTACGTTGACTCCGTACCTGGCGCAGCACTGTGGCTGGAACCGTGCCGTGTATGTTGCTGCCGCACTGGCCTTTGTCGGTGCGTTCTTTTGGCTCGGGATTCATCCGGAGCACGAGATTGACCTGGGAGAACAGCCAGTTCCGACTCCCCCGGTCGCTGCTCCTCGTCCTTCTGCTATAGAGACCATGACGTGACAGCAGATTGCATCGGTCCTTATGAAAAGAATCGGAAAGGTAAGCCTTTGACGGGAAAGAGGGATGATATGAGCGACAAGTGCGACGACGTGATGGCCCGTCTTGCGCGTCTAGAAGACCTCGAAGCCATTCGGCAGACGTGGCTGGACTATTGCCATCGACTCGATTCGGCGAATTGGACCGCCCTCCGCGACGTGTTTACCGAAGATGCGGTCCTCGAGATGCATGGACTGGACCATTTGGTCAAGGGAATGGATGGGCAGTATCGCGGCCGCCAGGCGATCATCAACGACTTTTATCGACGGACCGGAGCCGTCGTGTCACACGACGCCAAGCCGATGTTCGTCACCGGGCATATCATCACGAACATGCAGATCGCGCTCGATGGCGATGAAGCCACCACCTTGGCGTACTTTTTCGAGATCGTCGCCAACGATCGGGTGTTGATCGGCACGTATCAGCATCGCGTACGGCGCGACGCCGATCGCTGGCGGTTTCGTTTCTTGCGCATAGCGATTCGCTATCGCGCCAAGCTGGAAGCGACGGACGTGGGTGGTCAATCACTCAACGACATCCTGGCACGTCCGGTCTAGCAGAGGGTACTGCCTCCGCACGCCTGTCGACCTCCTGCAGCTGTTGTTGGCAAGGGAGATGACCGCACTTCCACCTCACCGTTACTAGCATCCTGATCGATGCGCGGTTCCGATCGTTGCTTGACAGAGTCGTCAGTTTTGATCTATGGCGAAAGCAACATCGGTGGTGCGACATGGGCTCGCAGAGGGCGGTACCGTAGCGAAAAGGAGGGACCATGCGCTTCGGCTTTTTCGAACAACTCCCACGCGCCGCGTGGCAATCTGAGCAGCAGCGCTATCAACTGTCAGACGCTCGATGGAACGATTCGCCAGAGAGGTCATGCCGCGCTGTCAATAACACCTGACCGTAGCAACGTCACAGAAAGTACACAAATGACACCGGATTCACCCTGTCGACCAACAGTACATCATACACATCACCGTGATGGTGAAAGGAGGATAAATATATGCCGCTCTATTTAGACGAAATCTACTTCAACGTAGACAGCCCAGAGGCCGCGAAGAAAGGGGTCGCGCTCATCCAGGGGGCGATTAAGAATGGATTCCCGCCTGGCGTGACCTTGAAGGCGGGACCGTGGGGATCGAATGAAGAGCCCAAAATCGTGCTCATCCTTGACATCCAGGACCATGCGCTCACCTTTGATGGGTTTTCCAAAGCAGTGAGTTCGGGCGTGGTGGCCAAACGCCGCCTGACACCGCTGGTGGAGTGGAGTGCGGTGGAAAAAGCGCTCGGATAAGGGCTCCACATCGAGTGGTTGAAAACCTCTCCCTTTGCCCTGCGACAGCGCTCGCCGTGAGCGTGCCGAAGGGCGAAGAACGGCCTTCTCGACGAGTCTGTGGACTGCAAACAACGAGGGACGATCTCACAAAACAAAAGGAGGAAGCTCTCGATGGCACGGATTCCCTATGTGCAAAAAGACCAGGCCCCCCAGAGGTCAAAGAGCTGTATGAGAACTGTGCTGGGCAATTCAAACTGCGCGATGTGCCGAATGTGGTTAAAGCACTGGCCAATAGTCCGAAGCTTGCACGGCGCGTCTTTCCCTTGGGCGACTATTTCATGCGCGAGTCCACGCTGGATCCACGCCTGCGGGAGCTGGCGGTCCTCACCCTCATGAACCGCCTGCACTGCAACTACGGCTTCGTGCGCCACATTCCGATTGCCGAACACACCGGCATCTCCCGCGCCCAGATCGATACTATTGCCCCGTATGCCACGAGTGGGCTGTTTAGTAGTGACGACAAGGAGATCATCAAGTACGCTGAAGACCTGACGCTCAAAGGTCAGGTGGATGACGAGTTGTATCGTCGCGTGCAGGACCGCATCGGGCAGCAGCATCTCCTCGATCTCACAGCCGCCATTGCCTTCTGGAATATGATGGCCCGTAATCTGAACGCCCTGAAGATTGATCTGGAGGACTGGTAAGGCACGCCACTGTCTGTGAACCGGAAGGGGCTGATTGGTAAAAGCAACTGTTCTGAATAGTTACGCCTTCCGGGAAACCACGCGTTGGCAGAGGCAGGGAAACGCTTCCCCGGTGCGACATGTGAAGCGGTGTCACAGAGGCGTGCGAGATGACTAACGTGGAATCGTCCGTGACCGTGCGCATAGCGAGTGCCGCAGATCTTGAAGCCCTTGTCCGTCTGGCCGTGGCCTTTCGTGATCACCTCACCCACGTGACACCGTCAGAGGAGGCCTTTCGTGTCTCGATTGCGCAGCTCCTGCAGGACACCGGAGTTGAGTTCTTCGTGGGGTGCGACGACCGCGGAGCGAGGCTGGGGTATGTACAGTGTCGCTATCGCTACTCAGCCTGGGTCTCAGGATTGGAGGCAGAACTGGAAGACGTCTTTGTGGTGCCCGCCGCACGGCGTCGTGGCGTCGGGCGACAGCTCATAGAGTTTGCGCTGAATCGTGCGCGTGAAAACGGGTGTCGATCCATCGGGCTTAACACCAACGAGCGCAAGCTGGAGGCGCTCGCCTTGTACAGAACGTTCGGGTTCCGTTCAGAGCGACCACGTTGGGCGGGCGGACGGCAACTCTGGCTCGACCGCTCACTGGAAGCCAGATGATCACTGCGGCATGTGTGCCGTAAATGCGCCGTGGCGAGCCCGTGAACGATCCTGTTACGCGGTCGTACCTCTGGGCACCGTAGGTAGAAACAGAGTGTGACATATAAGCGACACGAAAGAGCTCGCGTCATACAACGTGAGCCTCAGGCGTGACAAAGTGATATAGGAGATGCCGTGCGTATGAGAGTAAGAGCAGCGTACGTGACTGATGCCCCAGCCATTGCCCGGGTGCAGGTCGAGAGCTGGCGGACCACTTATGCTGGCATCGTCCCTGCCGACTACCTGGCAAATCTGTCCTATGAACAGCAAGGCCAGTTTTGGGAACACGTCGCGTCGACTGTATGTGGTCCGGCAGCGTTGTACGTTGCCGAGGGAGCCTCAGGAGAAATCACCGGGTTTGCGTCGAGTGGCACCGAGCGGACTGGCCATCCGCTCTACACCGGAGAACTCTATGCGATCTATCTCCTCGCTGACTGTCAGCGACACGGCGTCGGGCGGCAGTTGTTCCAGGCTGTGGTCGACGGCTTGTTGCAGCACGGGTTGTCGACCATGCTGGTCTGGGTGTTAGCAGACAATCCGGCGCGTGCCTTTTATGAAACGTTGGGTGGGCAGTACGTCACGGAACAAGAGATCATGATCGGGAATGCACAATTGAAAGAAGTCGCGTATGGGTGGCGTGATATTCACGGGCTTGGGAGTCAGCCGCCCATGCTCTGCTGACACCAGAAACGGTCCGAAACAGAGAACCAACAGCTATGGCGCGAACCTTCGAGCTTGCAACGCCCATCGACGGAACGGTAGAGGAAGCCTGGCGCGTGCTCACCGACTTTGCCGCGTATGTGCAGTGGAATCGCTTGGTGCCGTTCGGTCACGGATCTGCCACTCCTGGCACTCATCTCGAGTTTCGGCTGCGTGGTCGGCCAGGCCGCCGTCGCCCGCGGGTGGTCACGAGTACCCCACCGCAAGAACTCGTGCTGCAAGATACAGTAGGACACAAGACACTGCTCCACATGACGCATTGGTTCACGTTCGTACCTGCCGCCCAATCGCCAGGAGTGGACTTGTGTCAACGATGGCGTGCTGAAGGGATGCTTGTGCCCCTGCTGTGGCCCCTGCTTCGTCGTGACATGGCACGCTTTGCCGAATTTGGTCATGGCTTGCGTGACCGCGTACGTGAGCTGCGCCAGGTACAGGGGAAGACGTAGTGCACGGGCATAGGGGCAGAGAAGCAGGGACGTCATCACGGTCAGTGCAAATCTTGACGGCATCACGCCGAGTGTCAAGTGTCGCACGGGAACGAATACATGCTCCAAAGGAGAAACTGATGGGCACTGTCGAGAATAAAGAGTTGATTGCCGACGCTTTCGCTGCCTGGGCAAACGGCGATGGCATGGCCTTCTTCAATTTGCTGACTGATACCGCCACGTGGACTGTACTGGGCACCTGCCCGATCTCGGGGACCTATGTCGGTCGCCAACACCTCATTGAGCACGCCCTCAAACCCCAACGCGCGAAACTCGCTGGGCCTCCCACACCAAC
>VGTJ01000118.1 GCA_016874775.1 Deltaproteobacteria bacterium | reverse complement strand
GTTTCAAGCGCTCAATATCAAACCCGGTAAGTTTCATGGCGATTGGAACTATACGCTTCTTCCTCGCTCTTAATCGGTAACTTAATTCTTGCCCATGCCTTATGTCGTAGATGATGCGATCGAAGGTACGCACAGCCTGACGATAACGAAACGCCGCGGGCATGGGCGACCACCCATACGGAAGTAGCCAGTTCACTAGGTCCATGTCGAAGTCCATGACCGCATTCAGCGCTCTTCGTATGCCATCGGCATCCGCAGTGAGGTCAGTATCAAGCAGTGTCTTCGCAGTGATTTCGAGGGTCAATTGCATCATGTCACGATGGATATTGCGCTGCTCTCCATCCTGCCAGCCCCCAAGCATGCGCTCAGTGAAGGAGGTCATCACCGCGCCGTACTGTTGGATCTACCCTGGTTGAAAGGGAGGTTGCGCAAGACGCCGTTGCTGCCGCCAGGAATCCCCTTCGTTCGTCAACAATCCCTTCCCCAGCAGCCCTGATAAGCGCCGAGTCCACGCATCTTTGATAAAATTCTTCGGCTCGCCGCGCAGCACGTACTCGATATGGGCAGGATGATGCAGTAAGTACATCTCCATTCCTGGAATGCGCATACGAACGACGTCGCCGTATTCGCGGGCGCATTGCGTAATACACGCCAGGGGATCACGGAGGAAGGGAATTAGATTGCCAATGATTGGATACCCTGTAGGACCGGGAGGGATGTTTGTTGGACGCATGAGCTATCCTCCTTTTCTTGGGTAGGATAATATTTTGAATAACAACTGTTACGTAACGTTTGTAATGTATTAGATCATCAGGGAAGAGTCAATGCCAAAACAGGTAGATGAACAGGCGCAAATTGCCCGCATCGTACAAGCAACGTGCACGGTGCTCGCGACGCATGGGATTGATGGGTTAAATTTACGCGCGGTGGCGCAAGCGGCTGGGTGCACGACTGGACTACTGATGCACTGGTTTGCGTCAAAGGCTGATCTCGTACAAGCGGCGCTCGCGCATACAGTCACTGTGCAGAATGAACGCGTCGAGCGGCGCTTAGAGGAACACCCGGAGGATGTCGAAGGCGCCATTGCCGAGTTTCTGCCCCTTGATGATCAGCGACGTGCCGAAGCACGTATCGGGCTGAGTTTTACTGCGCTGGCTGTGAGTACTCCAGCGTTGCTGCTCGATCGTCAACAGCGCTATGCCCATTTCCGTCAAGAAATCGTTGACTATCTTAGACACATACAATTTCGCTCAGCAGACCCAAACGACATCGTGGATCGTATTTTCGCGATAACTGATGGCATCTCCGCGTGTGCGACCCTCGACCCGACCTATTGGATACCACAGCGACAACGTGCGGTCCTCGCGGCCAACATCGGAGATGTTGTGGAGTGCGCGAAGCGATTCTTCAAAGTCACTACGCGTACCCTGGCAAAGAAAGCGCCTCGCAGATTGCCAGCGAAAAGGCGCACCATGAATTGAGAAACATCTCATCTTCAGCTATGAGTCAAAGAAATGCCACTAAGGAGGGATGCTATGGATACTGAGCTTGCCGCCATGCCAGTAATCGATATCGACACGCACTTTACCGAGCCGCGTGATATGTGGACCTCACGCGCGCCGCAGAAGCTACGGGACAAAGCGCCGCATGTTGTCCTCTCCCCAGAAGGACAGGAACAATGGGTCATCGGCGATCTCGTGTTGGGCCCGCCGGGGTTTTGCGTCATCAAAAAAGATGGCGAGAAAAAGTATGGCGTGATCTCATTGCCACGTTTCGAGGACATGAGCGTTGCCTCGATGGATGCCAATGCACGGCTGCGCTACATGGATGATTTCGGCCTGCATACGCAAATCCTCTACCCCAACACCCTTGGCTTCGCTGGCAATCAGATGATGAAAATCGAAGATGTCGAGCTGCGCAACTTCTGCATCACTGGTTACAACGACGCGATGGGTGACCTGCAACATTCCGGACAGAGGCGGCTCTACCCGCAAGCGTTGTTGCCGTTCTGGGATATAGAACTGGCAGTGAAGGAGCTGAAACGTTGCCATGAGCGTTTGGGTCTCACCGGCTTCACCATGACCGATGCACCAGAAAGTTGGGGACTGCCCTTCCTCAATGACAAACATTGGGACCCATTGTGGGCCGAAGCGCAAGAGCGCGGCTTGCCGGTGAACTTCCACATCGGCTCCGGACTGATTCCCAATGCCTGGGAAGGCATGGCTGAGAACAACAAGGTCGCGGCACTCTCAACCATGCTGTTCATGAACAACATGAAGTGCCTCACCCAATTGATCTTCAGCGGCTTACTCGATCGCTTCCCGAGCCTGAAGTTTGTCTCCGTGGAAAGCGGCATCGGCTGGCTGCCGTTCATGTTGGAAGCCTGCGAATATCAGATGGATCAGAACATGGTCAATCGCGGCGGGCTCAAGTTACGTCCAAAGGAATACTTCAAACGGCAACTCTACGCTTCATACTGGTTTGAGAATGAGAACACGAAGAATAGTCTCGAACAGTTAGGTGGCGACAACGTCATGTTCGAGACCGACTTCCCGCATCCAACCTGTCTCTATCCAGGTGTCCGCGAACAGATCCAAACCTCACTCGGTGGGCTCGATCGCGGTCTGCAACGCAAGGTGTTGTACGAAACTGCCGCGAAGGTCTACAACTTGCCGCTGCCGGTGTAGTGGATCGGAATACTCGCCTCGCTTCTCGTTTGCTCAATACGAGGGCGGGCGAGCACGTCATCCTACCTCGGAGTGTTCTTTCACTCCTTTATCGACCGGTAAACTTGGCCGTACGTTTCTCTCTGAAGGCTTTGGCTGCTTCCCGCGCGTCGGCGCTTGCCATAGTGGCGCCCTCAAGACTGAGCGAGAGCGGCAGCACCAAATTCGAGACCATCTTGATGTATTTGTTGATGGGGACCTTGGAGGCTGCGATCGCACGACCTGGACCGTCGGCAAGCCGTTCGGCAATCCCCAGCGCCTTGGTCATAAGGTCCTTGTCATCGACAACGAAATTCACCAGCCCGAGTCGTTCTGCTTCTTCTGCAGAGAGACGATCGCCGGTCATGAGGAAATACTTCGCACGATTCACCCCCATGAGCAGTGGCCAGATGACCTGCCCGCCGTCACCAGCGCCAATCCCCATACGAACGTGCGTGTCAGCAAACGTTGCGCCGCGGGCCGCCACGACCACATCGGTCAGCAGGGCGAAGTTCGCCCCTAATCCCATAGCGTAGCCGTTGACTGCGGTGATCACCGGTTTGGAGCAATCGAGCAGATTATCGACGATCTGTCGTGCTTCGCGCATCGTCTGGTTGCCGCCCATCGCTGGAGAGTCTTGCTGCCCGCTGAAGTCGCCTCCTGCACAAAAAGCGCGCCCTGCTCCTGTAACCAGCAGCACTTTCACATCCGGATCATCCTCGGCGTCGAGCGTGAGAGCAGCGAGCTCCGTATGCATGCGGGCATTGATAGCGTTCAATTTCTCGGGGCGATTGAGAGTCGCAACGGCAACCCCATTCGCTCGTTTGTCAATGAGAATCGTCTGATAGCGATCTTGAGTTAGCATACCTCTACCTCCTTTTGTTGACTGTCAGCTGTACGATAGGCCCAGCTCCGGGAGGGCACAAGTAGCGAGTCCAGCCAACTCCCATAAGAGCAGAATGCCAAGGAAGTCGATTGATCAGGGCATCGATAGGCTTACCGCTATTGCAGCAACGTTGGAAATGCACTAACAAACGGCACCGATCTTATTGCTACCTATGGGAATAGCATAAGGAGTTATGGCATGAGCAACCTTGAGCAAGATTACCCCGCGATCTCCGACTTACGGGCACGTGCACGCCGTCGCATACCGCGAAGCATTTTGGCATTTCTTGAAGGCGGCACGGGTGATGACCAAAGCGTGCAGAGAAATCTAGATGGACTGGCGAATGTCACACTGGTGCCACGTTTGCTCAAAGGGAAACTTGAGCCAAAAATTGACACCACGTTGCTTGGGCAGTCGTACAATGCACCCTTCGGGGTTGCGCCGGTCGGTTTATCAGGCGCGATTTGGCCACAGGCGGAGTGCCTGTTGGCAAAGACGGCAGCCAAATATCGGATTCCGTACACGTTGAGTACGCTTGCTGGTGAAACACCGGAAACGGTCGGTCCCCTTGCCGGTGATATGGGCTGGTTCCAGCTCTACCCGCCACGCGATCTCCACATCCGTGAGGATCTCCTCAAGCGTGTCAAAGATAATGGCTTTCGCGTGATGGTCGTCACTGCTGATGTCCCCATGCCCAGCCGACGCGAGAGCATGGCTCGTGCTGGTTTGAAAATGCCACCGGTCATTTCGCCTGACTTCGTTTTGCAAGCAGCCTTGTGTCCTGCGTGGACCGTGGCAACGCTGCAAGCCGGGTTACCGCGCCTCAAGACGATGGAGAAGTACGCCAATTCCACGCAACTGAGTGACCTGCTCCCGTTCGTGGCACAACACATCGGCGGGGCACTGTCGTGGGACTATCTGAAGGAACTGCGTGACCTCTGGCAAGGACCGTTGGTCGTCAAAGGCCTGTTGCATCCAGCCGATGCAGAACGAGCCCTGGCGATCGGCGTTGAAGGCATTCAAGTGAGCAACCACGGTGGTCGTCAATTCAACGGTACGCCTGCTGCGATCGATTCACTTCCCGCTATCGTTGCTGTGGCGAAGGGAAGGGCGGTGGTGCTGTTCGACAGCGGAGTGCGTTCTGGTCTTGATATTATGCGCGCGCTTGCGTTGGGGGCCGACTTTGTTTTGTTGGGACGCGCATTCCAATATGGCGTTGCCGCCTTTGGTCAAACTGGCGGTGATCTTGCGGCGGAAATCCTGATTGCCGACTTAAAAAACAACATGAGCCAAACAGGGTGTGAATCCCTCGCGGAGATTCGTGGGATGCGATAAGGGTATCAGTGTACAGATCTGGGCGTCATATGCCTGACTATCTCCTCACGTCAGGTGACCAGTTGTAAATTTTCATCAGGCTCCCGCCCATCAGCGCAGCCCGCTCAGCATCTGAGAGTTGGTCTGTAACCCGGAACGCTTCGACCCCCTGCTCGTACGTCAACAACGCTACGGCGCGCGTCCAGTCTGTGCCCCACAGACAGCGTGCCAAACCAAACGCCTTGAAGATCTGGCCCAGGGGTTCCCAGATATCCGGGTAGGGAAAGGGCTGGTGGGACAGAGTACACGCCCCGGAAATCTTGATGGCCACATTGTCGAGAGCAGCCAACGACAGCACGGCGGGTAATTCTGCGAACGGCGCTGGCGGCGCTGGCGGTGTGAATGGCTGGCTCAATCCGAGATGATCGATCACTACCTGTGTGTTGGGATGACGGCGAGCTAACTCTCGCACCAGAGCCAACCTGCCCCAGCACAGCACGTTCACCGGAATCCCCGCTTTGCCACCAGCGGCGAAGATACGATTGAGCCCAGGGTCGTCGGCCTCGCCCGACTTGGGCGTGAGCATGAGGCGCGCGCCGACCACGCCTGGGGTTCGTGCCCACTCCGCGATTTCCTCCGCGACCGATTCTGACCGCGGATCGAAGGGTTTGATCAAACCGAACCGACCTCCATGTTTCGCGTACACCTCAAGAACATAGCTCGCATCGTAACGGTACAGGGTGAAAGGCGACACCAGCAACGCGCCATCGACGCCAACCGCATCCATCGCTGCAACCATGTCGTCGCCGGTGACCTCGGCTGGCCCATGCAAAAATCTGTACCACGGGCGCTCTGGACGATCTCGTTCGTAGGCATGCACTTGTGAATCAATCGTGAGACTCTGCGTTGCCATTGTGTGTCCCCCTTGTTCGAGATCGAAACTTACAATAGCGTCGTCACCTCTCGCAAGTCTTTCGCGTCGAAACCTTCGACAGAAGATGAGCACCCTACTACATCAAGCCAGAGAAGATTGGCGCAACGGGATTGGTACCCTGAGTGTAACGGAGGAGCGCAGAGAGAGATTCTTCGCTCCGCTCAGAATGACAGAATCGAAACGTCTGAGTATACAGTGTACAAATGTTCTTGGATCCGACTTCGCATCTAGCGTTTAGCGTCTAACCTCGATAATTCTGGAGGTCAGAGACGTTTCATTTCCTGACTCACTCATCCGCATAGGAGGCATCAAAGAACAGGCATGGAAAGTACAGCACTGGCTCCTGACGACCCTTCCCAATCCCCCGCAACCAGCACGGCCTGTGGGTTTCCTGACCCAGGCATGTTACCTGCGTGGAACGTTGGTGAATTGCCCAACCCACCACAGTTTAGCGTGCGTCACGCCCTCCAGTTGATCGGGCCGAGCGTGATCCTGCTGGGCTGGGCTATCGGGAGTGGCGAATGGCTCTTCGCACCAGCACTCACTGCCAAGTACGCCGGAGCGATGCTGTGGGTGGCAACCATCTCGGTGTTCTTCCAAGCCTGCTTGAATCAAGAAGTGTCGCGCTACACACTGGCAACTGGGGAACCCATCTTTACCGCGTACATGCGCTGTTGGCCCGGTAGTCGCTGGCATAGCGGTTGGTATTTGGGGCTCAGTGCGAGCATGGCGTGGCCAGGGTTAGCGACCAACGCTGCGACCGCGATGGCAGCCGGTCTCTTGAGTGTTCAGGCAAACGCCCATGTCGTGCCAACTGCGGACAACTCTTTTCTCGTCCGTAGTTGTGCGTACGCAATTTTCGCGGCCTGTGTCTTCCTTGTGCTCTTCGGTGGCAAGATCTACACCATGTTGCAAACCGTATCGACGTTTATGGTGGCGTGGATCTTGGGCTACTTGCTCTTTGTTGACGTCTTCATGACCAGCTCGCAGTCGTGGAGCTTGGTGTTCAGTGGATTTCTCAACTTTGGCTACTTTCCTTCGGATGAAACTTTGGACTGGGCACTGGTGGCGGGATTTGCCGCCTATGCTGGGCTTGGTGGGCTAGGCAATGCCGGCACGAGTAACTACATTCGCGACAAAGGCTGGGGCATGGGCGCGTTAGTCGGTGCGATTCCTTCCGCCGTTGGCGGGCAAGACATGAAGTTATCCCACCTTGGCATGGTCTTTCCTGTCACGGCTGAAAATGTCCACAAGTTTCGCCAGTGGTGGAAGCTCATCGTGTTCGATCAAGGTGTGATTTGGGCGGGCGGCGCGCTCTTAGGTATGGCGTTACCTGCAATCCTCGCGGTTGAGTTCATCGATCCCACACGCAACATGGGACAGTGGCAAGCGGCAGCGTTTCAAGCAGAAGGTATCGCCCAACGACATGGCAGCATCTTCTGGTATCTCACCCTGCTATGCGGCTTTTGGGTGTTGTTCTCCAGTGTGCTGGTGGCAACTGATGCGGTCGGACGGTTGTGGAGCGATATGATTTGGACGGGAAGTCAGCCGAATCGCGCAGGGCAAGGCGTTCGCATCTTGTCTCTAGGATTTGGTGTGACTCTTGGCGTGCTCCTCTTGGGGAGTTGGCTATTGGGGAATCTCGCATCCAATGATCTTCTTGTGACTCTTATTTTTCTGGGCGGGATCCCGGCAGCGCTGTGGCTCGTGCACTTCCTGGCAGCACGACTCAAGACGGAGGAAGTGGAAGCACGGGTCTTCAAACCATTAGTGATTGTGTATGCGGTAACAGTCTACAGTTGTGTGGCGCTCTCAGCTCTCAAAGTTGGACACAGCATCGGACCTGATGGTGTGCCCACTCAACTGGTCGAGTGGAGTACGACCGTACAGGTGTTTGCTTTCGGAGCAGCCTGGGTGTTCGGCTCGGCGTTTTTCCTCGCCCGCGCCATGTCCCCGCATGATGTCTACAAAATCTATTACCTGGTACTCGGGGTGTATATCACCTGGATGTGTATCGCCATGCAGATCACCACACCGCTCACTATGATTCTCATCTCCTCGAATATTGGTGGCTTCTTGGTAGCAGTAACCGCACTGCACACACTGTATGTCAATCGCCGCTTTCTCCCGCAGGCCCTACGTCCACGCTGGTGGAAACAGCTTGTGTTACTGGGCTGCACCGGCTGGTACCTATTCATGAGTTTTATGGCGCTCGATGCCCACATGACCAAGTTGATCAATGTCAGCCCATTGCGTTGGCTGAGCGAGAGTGTCATAGCCTGGAGGGAGTAATATAGACGACAGCTCTCGGCTTCGCTTGCAATAGTCAGCGCACTGCTAAAAGGAGGGACTCACCATGGAGAAAAAGTTTGGCGTGATCTCTGCGGATGGGCATTGCAGAGTGATGCACTTGCCCTTTGACTTATGGACGAAGCGGCTGCCGAAGAAATTTCAAGAAAACGGTCCCCGCGTTATTACCAAGCCAGATGGAACCAGGCAATGGATCGTCGAAGAACGTCCCTGGAGCGGCGTGGGTTGGAGTGGTTTGGGTTGGGGAAACGTTTCCTGTTATGCACGCGCAGGAGTACCAGAGGAGGCTGAGCCCGGCATCTTTCGTGCCGCCAATGCGCAGTATCGTTGCGAAGATATGGACCGGGACGGTGTCGATGCCGAACTCGTCAACGGACCGTATGAACAAATCGCAGCAATCAATGATCCAGAACTACGCACCGCCTGTGTGCAAGTCGTCAACGACTGGGCACGAGAACTCTATGAAGAATCCAACGGCAGATTCATCATGCTGCTGCCGTTGCCATGTCAGACACCTGAGGAAGCGGTAGCGGAGGTTCTGCGAGTAGCAACATTTGGCCTCCCCACCGGCGTGATCTTCGGCGGTAAATCTGTACAAGATTCCGGTCACATTGCCCAAGGAGTGAGCGCTTCGACATTGAGGAGAATCAGAACCCATGACTGAGCACGCGAACAGGCAGCGTCTCCACGGTTATTGTGGCCTTTGCATTGCGCGTTGTGGAACCGTGGCCACGGTGGAAGATGGTCGTTTCATCCGCCTTGATCCTGACCCATCGCACCCGACCGGCCATGCAATCTGCGCCAAGGGGCGTGCAGCACCAGAACTCGTCTATCATCCAGAACGGCTGACACATCCGCTACGCCGCACCCGCCCAAAGGGTGACACTGATCCAGGTTGGGAACGGATTAGTTGGGACACCGCTCTCGATCTCACCGCCAGTGCCATGCGCCGAATTGCAGACCAGCATGGGCCGGAGGCGGTTGCCTTTAGTATCGCCTCCCCTTCCACAACGACAATTGCCGATTCCGCCGGTTTTATCCGACGGCTGATGAATGCGTTCGGTACCCCTAATGGCGTTACCAGTCTGGATGTGTGCGGGTGGGGTCGCGGCTTTGCTACACGCTATGCCTATGGCGTCGCAAGCGTGGCCACCGGTAGTGCAGGTGGCGCTATGGCAGACATCGGTAATAGCGGTTGCTTAATCTTCTGGGGGTATAATCCCAGCTTTACCCGCCTGCCGCACGCAACCGCAGCGGTAGAAGCGCAGAAGCGCGGCATGAAGTTCATCGTTATCGATCCCCGCCACGCTGGCCTTGCCAGCAAAGCCGGTGTGTGGTTGCGCGTGCGGCCCGGCACCGATGGCGCTCTCGCGCTCGGTCTCGCAAATCTCATGATTCAACAGGGCTGGTACGATGCCCACTTCATACGCACCTGGACCAATGGCCCATTGCTCGTGCGCAACGACAACGGACGACTGTTGACCGCAAACTCCATACGGCCAGATGGACATACACGCCACTATGTTGCCTGGGACGCGACGAATGCAGGACCAGTAACCTACGATCCGACAACCGGCGGCTATGATGACAACACGACAACACTCGCACTCGATGGTGAGTATCGTATCGAGACGATACAGGGTGAAATTGTGTGCCGACCCGTATTTGCCCTCTACGCTGCGCTCTGTCGCAAATACTCACCGGACATCGTAGAACAGACCTGTTGGATTCCCCGCAAACAGTTAGAGGAAACCGCGCAGTTGCTGTGGCACTCACGACCAGTTTCATACTACGCGTGGAGCGGCCATGAACAACAGGCGAACGCTACCCAAACAGCGCGTGCGATGTCCTTGTTGTATGCTTTGACTGGTTGCTTTGATGCGCCTGGAGGAAATGTCTTACTTCCCGCGATCCCCTCCACAGCGATCACCGGTGAAGATTTGCCCGCCGCACAGACAATGGCTCCAGCCTTGGGAGTCGAAAAACGCCCACTCGGACCGGCACGGTGGAACAACATCGTCGCAGCCGATTTGTATCGCGCGATTTTGCACGGCAACCCCTATCCAGTGCTCGGGTTAATCGGTTTTGGTTCCAATATGTTGTTGTCACACGTAGATGGCGATTCTGGGCGTACAGCGCTGGCGGCACTTGCGTTTTACGCGCATGCAGATTTGTTCATGACCCCAACTGCGGCGCTCGCTGACGTCGTGCTGCCGGTCGCATCGGCTTTTGAACGCGAGGCGTTAAAGATTGGTTTCGAGATTAGCACCGAGGCGCAGTCATTGATTCAGTTTCGCCAGCCGGTTGTATCGCCGCCAGGAGAGGCACGCGCCGATACGGATATTATTTTCGACCTTGCCACCCGTCTTGGTCTTGCTGCGCATTTTTGGAACGGAAATATCGAGGCCGCCTATCGTCACCAACTCGCACCTTCGGGTGTCACATTAGAAGCGTTGCGCGCACAGCCGAAGGGGATACGGGTTCCATTGCAGGTCCGTCACTGCAAACATGCTGAGCTCGATGCGCATGGCAACCCGCGAGGTTTCGCTACGCCATCACGCAAGATCGAAATCTATTCTGAAACATTCCTGGAACACGGCTACGCCCCGTTACCAGATTTCACTGAACCGTCGATCAGCCCAGCCTCACAACCTGCCCTCACTGGCCGTTTTCCTTTGGTGCTGACCTGCGCCAAGCCTTCACTGTTCTGTCAAAGCCAGTATCGCTCCCTCCCCAGCTTACGTAAACGCGCTGCTGATCCAGCGGTAGCCCTGCACCCAGAAGCGGCGAAGGTACGCGGGATAACTCAAGGTGACTGGGTCACGATCGAAACACCAGAAGGCAGCGTCCGTGCGCGTGCCTCCCTCGATACGGACCTCGATCCGCGTGTCGTAGTTGGTGAACACGGCTGGTGGCAGGGCTGTACGGCACTGGGGACACCAGGGTACGATCCGTTCACCAAAGAGGGGGCAAATTACAATTTGCTCATTGGTGACGACACCCGTGACCCCATCAGCGGCACGGCATCGATTCGTGCGTATTTGTGTGAGGTCCGTCTCCTTGCACAAGAAACAATGAGGTAAACGAGAGGCATGCGCGTGGCTTTGGCAAGCGCGTAGCGCAACGACGAGTCAAGAACGGTTGCGAGTTTCTGTGCCGCTTGATCACGTGATCCGCGGGCGAGTGGGAAAAGGGGAAGCCTATCCCCTCGCCCGTCTGATCGGTGAGCTAAATCGGACCCGAAAACATTCGGACACTTTGCGTTGTGACCTTTCGCGTCTGTCATTCTGAGCGGAGCGAAGAATCTCTCTGCGAGACCCCACGCTGCACTCAGGGTGACAGGCTGAGTGCACCAATCTTTCGTGGACTGATTTAGGGGACCGACATCACACGAGGTTTCTTATCGCCTTGTCTGCAACTTACGCCGCCTCGCCTGTTCGCAGGGCAGCAGCCGCGTCTCCAGTGTCATCTTGCGGAGCCGATGGGGCAGCGGCCGGAGCCAGATCTCCTCTCTTGATTCTCTCGAGCGCAGGGGCAAGCTGGGACAGAGCTGCCTCTAATTCATCGATGACGAGAGAAACCTGGCTGAAGTCTCCAGCTCGTCCCATCTTTTCGAGAGTTGCCGCGGCAGCGCAGGTTGGGCCGGCAGCAAAGTTTCCGGCTGCTCCCTTAAGGGTGTGGGCTGCACTTGACAGCGATTGCTTATCGCGGTGGACCAGGGCCTGATAGATTTGCGCAAGATGCTCTGGGTAATCCTGTAAGAACAGCTCAGCCATTTCTGCAAGCAGCTCGTGATCCCCTTCTACCATTTGTAGGGCAGTGGTAACGTCCAGCGGAGCCTCTCCCACCTTCACGGGAGTAACAGCGGGAGTAACAGGTTGTTGGGCCATCGTGGGGGCGACTTCTGTCGTTTCCGGTGCGGCTCCAGCAATTTCTGGCGTAGCGCCCCCCTCTTCCACCGGGCTCGCCTTCACTGGTTTACCAATCCACTTCTCCAACACACCCTGAAGCGCGTCACGGTCAATGGGCTTGGTTAAGTAATCATCCATGCCTGCTTCAAGACACCGTTCTCGATCACCTTTGATCGCATGGGCGGTCAGGGCAACGATAATAGTGTGGGTGTTAGTTTGCGTATTACTAATGCGGATCTGCTGCGTCGCCTCAAATCCATCCATCTCCGGCATCTGACAATCCATCAACACGAGCGGGTATGACTCTCGCGCCAGGGCTTCTAACACCCCGCGTCCAGTCCCAACAATGTCCACCTCATAGCCAAGTTTGGTCAGGAGGCGTTGTGCCAACTTTTGATTGACGACATTATCTTCAGCCAACAAGATCTTGCGCGCCTGGGGAGTCAGTTGCGGGGCAACCTCTGTGGATGTGGTCGGAAGACGGAGGCGTCGCACCGGAGCAATGATCGGGTCACTTTCGCTCGTCGTCGGTTTGGGCACCCAGGTGTTGAGGGTCGTTTTGAGCAGATCAATGTTCACCGGCTTCGGAATATAGGCATCCATGCCAGCATTAAGGCAACGTTCTCGATCCCCTGGCAGGTCATGGGCCGTGACGGCAATAATCGGGGTGTGTCTCCCGGTCTCAAGCTCGCTAGCGCGGATGTGGGCAGTCGCTTCAAACCCATCCATCTCCGGCATTTGACAGTCCATGAGCACGGCAGCGTATTCTCGTCGGCTCATGGCCTCGACTCCTTCACGACCATTACTCGCCACATCAGCCCGGTACCCAAGACGTTCCAACAAACGGACAACAATCGTTTGATTGATCTGATTGTCCTCGACCACCAGAATCGGAGCATACCCCTTATGGTCAGTTAACGTGTGCTGCGTGATGAGCGCTTTACTGGTAGGGGTCGCCTTCTGTTCGACCTGACTCGCCAGCAAACATAAGCACTCGAACAGTTGCGCTTGTCGCACTGGCTTAGTGAGGTACGCTTGAATACCAGCTTCGCGTGCTCGCATCCCTTCACCGCGTTGCCCAACTGAGGTGAGAAACGCAAGTTGCATAGACTTCAGTTCCGAACGTGTACGGATAGCCCGAGCCAGGGTGAGCCCATCCATTTCTGGCATCTGCCAGTCAAGCACGCCAATATGAAAACTCCGCCCCTCTTGTTTGGCTTGGTCGAGAATGGCCAGTGCTTGTGCTCCGCCGTCGGCCAATTCCACTTCCATCCCCCAAGCCGAGAGTTGATGTTGCAGGATCGTGCGATTGGTTTGGTTATCGTCCACAACTAAGGCACGAAGACCATGGAGGTCCGTTCGTGTGGCTTTGGCAGGAGCTGCTGCGGCTGGCCGTTTCTCCAGCCGAGCGGTAAACCAAAATGTACTTCCCTTGCCAACCTCACTCTCAACGCCAACGCCCCCTCCCATCAGCTGTGCCAGTTTCTTCGAGATAGCGAGACCAAGGCCGGTCCCACCGTATTTTCGAGTCGACGATGTATCAACTTGTGAGAATGTCTGGAAGAGCCGGTCCATCCGATCAGCCGGGATACCAATTCCTGTGTCCGAGACTGCGAAGCGTAGCAGCGCATGGGTGTCGGTGTCTTCGTCAACCGACACGTGAATGACCACTTAACCTTTTTCGGTGAACTTGACGGCATTCCCGGTAAGGTTAATCAGAATCTGGCGCAGTCGATCTGGGTCTCCTCGTAGCACAGACGGAACATCATGCAATGTGAGGAGCGCTAACTCGATGTTTTTGTCAGCCGCGGTCTTGGCAAAAAGGTCGGTGACGGTTTCGAGCGTCGTGCGCAGATCAAAATCCAGGACTTCAATGTCGAGCTTACCCGCTTCGATTTTCGAGAAGTCGAGGATCTCGTTAATGATGCCCAGCAGCGACTGCGAGCACCCTTTTACTGTCTGCGCAAAGTCTTTTTGCTCATCATTTAATGGCGTTTCAAGCAACAGTTCCGTCATACCGATGATGCCGTTCATCGGCGTGCGAATTTCATGGCTCATGTTGGCCAGGAAATCAGACTTTGCTTGGTCTGCGGCCTCCGCCGCTTCTTTGGCAGCTTGTAAGATCTCCTCGACCTTCTTACGCGCGGTGACATCGTGAAGCGTCGCGAGTCTCGCCGGGCGACTTTGCCACACGATCCCCGTCACACGCATTTCAGCGATAATTGGCTCAGCGGCTCCCTGGGGTACGGCAACTTCTTTGGTCTCGCCGGCAACGATAGCAAACGCAGGTGCAGTCCCGATAATCTCACTCGCAGGATGTTGAAAGAGAGTCTCGGCGGCAGGGTTCACATAACAGACATGGTTGTCCTCATCGACTACCAGCATCGCATCAGCGTTGCTGTCGAGCAAGGTTCGGTGATTACTTTCCGCAATGCTCAACTGACGTGTCCGTGCGTCAACCCGCTCTTCTAGTTCTTCATTCAACCTGCGAAGAGCAAGCTGCGTTCGCGTCTGCGCGCGATAGGCGCGTTCCAGCTCGGTGTTCTTCTGGATCGCGTTGTCGAATGTGGACAGCAACAGGTCCACCATTTGCGTCGGATCGGAACGGAAGGTGTGCTGTTTCTCGCCAAATCTGACATGCACGCTGCCGTCTGCCGCAGCGGTTTTTCGCAACTGTTGGTTTGCCAGCACATAGTGAATTCGCGACAAGAGAAATCGCTCCTGACACGGCTTGGTAATGAAACCATCTGCCTTACTCTCAAGGGCTTTGATCACCTCGCGTGAGTCCGACAGCGTGGTCATCAGGATGACCGGGAGATTCTTGAGCTGGGGATCTTCTTTGATGGTGCGTGTCAACTGATAGCCGTCCATCTCCGGCATAATCACATCGCTCAGAACGACCGTCGGGCGGTGTCGCTGCAGCACGGCAAGGGCTTCCTTACCCGTCGCCACCCAGGTGACCTGACAGTTGTGCCGTTGCAGCATTTGCTGCAGTTGTGTTGCCTGCGTGTGACTATCTTCGACAACAAGAATCTCAACTTGGTTGGGCATGTGAATTCCTCAGAAGACGATTGGTGGGATCAGCAACGAGTTTCCTTGTGTGCAGTGTGAACAGTGCCGACTATATTGTCACCGGTTGACACTTCCGGTTGAACGAGAGAAGTCAGTAATGGAGAGATCCCTTCAGGAGCAAGAACATAGGAGGCTGCATCGAGTGCAATGGCTGCCCCCGGCATGCCATGAACGACCGACGTTTCCTTGTTTTGGGCGATGGTAATGGCACCTTTCTCACGCAAGAGGCGCAGGTCTTCGGCACCATCTTTGCCCATGCCTGTCAGCAGCGCTGCAACCACGTCCCCTCCGTACACCGCGGCAGCCGAACGAAACAAATAGGACACCGCCGGGCGTAACCCGTATTCAGGGGGATCAGCAACCAACGCGATACGCTTGTTCAAGGCGATCCCCATGTGGTGCTCATCTGGAGCAAAGTACACATGGCCGGGTAACGGCTTCTCGCCTTGTGCAGCTCGCGAGATCGGCAGTCCGGTTTCATTCTGTAGCCATTGAATCAGTGCCAACAAGAACCCTTTGGCAATATGCTGAACGATCAAGATCGGAACTGGCAAGTTCTTCGGCAATCCTGCCAAAATCGTTCGCAAGACCGGCGGGCCACCCGTCGACGCCCCAATGACTACGACAGCAATGTCTCTCCGTGCCGGAGCTGGCACCTCCAAAGTTGGCGACGCCGGCAACCGTGACGACATTCTGGACGACGGAGGAACAGTGGAAGGGAGCGTGAGGTGCCGTGGATGCCGAACACGTGGCCAACGTCGGATGACTTTGACTTCGGCCATCAATTTCACAGTTTGTAAGAACTGTTGTGCAAGCTCTACACCTCCCTCCACATCAAGTGCAGTTGGCTTACTGACGCCAGCTACCGCCCCCGCCTCCATGGCGCGGAACGCAAGATCTGCACTTTCCACGTCCCAGTAGGCGCTGACAATGACCACCGGCACGGGGTACGTTTCCATGATTCGTCGTGTTACTTCGAGCCCGTTCATGTCAGGCATACGCAGATCCATGGTCACCACGTCAGGCTTTTGCTGGGCAAGAAACGCCAAGGCTTCGCGACCACTCGTGACTGCTCCCACGACCTCAATGGCCGGATCAGTACGCAGTATTTCCGTGAGAAATACACGCTGCGTAGATGAGTCTTCGACGACTAACACACGAGTCACAGTCTGTTCCTTGCTCACGCCGCGGCTGAGAGTGTGGGAATAAAGCGCTGCACCGTTTTGAGCAGATCGTTTTGGGTAAAGTCCCCTTTGACGATGTAGGCACTAGCACCCGCCTCCATGCCACGCTCGCGATCGCCGCGCGACTCCAAGCCGGTGACAAGCACGACAGGAAGGTGAAGGTACTTCTCATGACTGCGGATACTCGCGGTCAACTCGAATCCGCTCATGCGTGGCATTTCTACATCAGGGACGACGAGATCGAAGGTTCGACGGCCCAACTGACTCAGGGCATCAAGACCATCAACGGCGGTTATCACCTCATAGCCGGCGGATTCGAGAATCCCTTTCAGCAACATCCGTGACGTGACTGAGTCTTCAGCCAGTAACACAGAGTGCTTTTCTGTCACACGTACCGGCGCCTCTGTGCGCGCCGTGTGCCGTACGGATGTTCCATCAATAGCCGAACGGACGAGGTTCGGCACATCGAGAATGGGAACGACCTTGCCTGAGCCAAGCACAGTGACGCCAGCCACATTCGGCACATCGGTAAGATAGGTTCCGAGGCTCTTAAAGAGGACTTCCTGCTCATTAATGATCTGGTCAACGCAAAACAAGACGCGACGATCTCCGCTCGCTAAGACCAGCCCGCGCACGAAGCCAGGTGTGGTATCAGTGGGTTCTTGCGCCGGGATATCCAACACCTGCGACAAGTAAGCTAACCCGACCGGACGACCGTTGAGGGTTACCGTTTCCACATCTTCAACGAACTTGATCTCAGATGGGCGAATACGCACCACACGTTCAACGTTCATTGTCGGGATGACAAAGGTGCTCCCACGAGTTTCGACAAAGAAGCCGCGGAAGGTTGCCAAGGTGAGCGGAAGGAGAATGCGAAACGTCGTGCCTTCGCCGGTCTTGGAGTCAACCCAGATTTGCCCACCGAGCCGCTCGACCTTTTCACGAACGATCGCCATGCCCAGGCCGCGACCCGAGAGATCAGTGACAGTCGCACTGGTAGAAACGCCAGATTGAAAAATCAACCCAAGCGCTGCCCTCTCGTCTAGTGTACTCGCCTCTTGTTCGGAGAGCAGGCCCTTTTTAACCGCTGCAGCAACAACTGCGGCTTGCTTGACTCCACCACCGTCGTCCGTGACCTGAATTTCCACCTTACTCACACCAACCTGCGTCACCATGATCGAGACGGTACCTCGCGTCGCCTTCCCTTGCCGTACGCGCTCAGCTGGCAATTCAATCCCATGATCGACACAGTTACGAAGCAAGTGGATGATCGGGTCCTTGATCGCATCTAAGATACGTTTGTCGATCTCGACCTCAGTCCCTTGCATCCTCAGTTCGACATCCTTCTGCAGAGTGCGTGAAAGGTCCCGCACCATTTTGGGGAAACTATTCAGCAGCGAAGCAAACGGCAACATCAAGACTTTTTTGGTATCGTCTAGAAGCCGTCCAATAAGGGACCCTGCCTGCTTGTGATCTCGCTCAGCCGCGCGCGTCACATTCTTCAGTGAGCTTTCGAGTCCTCGTAGATGCGATTCATTCCAATACAGAAACTCTAGAATTCTGTGCGCAAGTGAAAGGTGGGGTTGTTCCTGGCGCGCCTGCTCACCAATACCTTCGTAGATACGTTGGAACTTCCGCGCCAACGTCGACACTTTGTTCCATTCTTTTCGCCATTCGCCAAGGGAACTCAAGATCTCGCGCAGGTCGATCGTCCGCTCCCCTGCTGCCTGCCGCACGGCCAGCATTTCTTCAGCCTGCAACAATAACGCGTCAAGCTTCGCTGTCGCCACGCGGATGGTTTCCCCAGTAAACCGCCCTCCAGCCACGTCAGGTTGCTCGACCTGGCGTTTCGCACGTACAGGAGGTGCTACAGGTCGGCGCGCTTGCTGCGGTGCCTGCACTTCACTCGGAGTGGGCTTCGCTATATCGACTGGAACCGTCGTTGGCGTATCGATCGGGCTCGACGGCAGCGGTTCCTCTGGCTCATCAGCGAGCGGACGAAGGATCACGTCGGGTTGCGCAGCATCGACCAGCATTCGCAGTTGGTCAATCGTGTCATCGATTTGCTGTTGAACCTCGGGAGCCTCCACCTCGGCTAAGAGCGCATTAACCGCGTCTAACGCGCGGTGCATGACATCAAAGCTATCAGACGACAGATGCAGTTCCCTGCGCTTGAGTCCGGCAAATACGTCCTCAATGGCTTGGCAAATAGACTGCACGTCGGTCAAGCCAACCGCTCGTGCCGCCCCTTTCAAACTATGTGCAGAGCGGAAGGTACGCTCCAACACGACATCTCGTTCGTCTTCTGAAGCAACCTGTTCGAGTGCTAAGAGACCGGTTTCCAAACTTTCCAGATGCTCGTCGGCTTCGCCTCGGAAGGCTGCACGGACAGCATCCATGAGTTCCGGAGAAACCATTGATTGCAGAGATGTGACCGAAGGTTGCTCACGCTCGGCTGGTGCGGGTTCCGGTGCAAGAGCCGTAGTCGTATCGTCGGCGAGAGCGGCAGTAATGAAGTCTTCAGCGGTATGCTCCGTCAATACTTCAGAACTGGCAATTTCCACAGCAGGATCTGTAGCAACACCCTCCACTCGCTCGTCGACAACGTCTATCCTGAGCTGATCCAAGGACTCAGGCTGATCGACGAGATTCTCAGTCACAGTGAAGATTTCTCGTTCATGCTGGATTTGCGGAAGTAGGGTCTCACTTTGAGGAGCGGTCTCTATGGAATCCAGCAACGGACGTTCAGTGTCAACCGCTGCCGTCTCTATTGGTGGCTCTAGCTGTACGGGCTCGTCTTCGGATGCAGCCTGAAGACTCGGCTCAGATGGGACCAACTCCAACATCGAGAGCGTCTCAGACTCTTCGTTGTGAGGCTCCTCCGTGAGCATCGGGACCAGAGATTCCGCAGGGAGAGTCCAGCTGGGCTCATCAAATGTCACCGGCGTTGATTCACCGGTTTCTCCCTCAATGAGAAATCCGGTTTGCACCCCATCCTCCGCCACTACAGCCAGTGCTTCGACAGCATCGGCAACGTTCTTTGCGTGGCGTCCTTGAGGGTCGTTGATTACCTCACGACTCGTGACGAGTGCACGACGAAAAATGTCATACCCGTTCGGCGTCAGTTGCAAATTGTCATACCGTAGTCTTGCCAGAACATCTTCCAGTGATTGCGAGAGCGCACCGATATCTGGCTGGTCAACTAATGCGGCTGCCCCCCTCAAGCTCTGGATATCAGCAAACATTTCTCCCAGGAGAGAGAATTGCTCTTCAGGCGCGAGGGCCGCCTGCATGCGATCAAGGTTGTCAGTGATCGCCAGGAGTCGCTTGTCCGCCTCTGCCCAGAAGATCGTCCGCAGATCGTTCGACATATCATTTGTTGTGTTGTCCATGTCGGATACTCCCCACCGTTGACCGGGCTCCCGTACTCATTGAGATGACAGCCGTTCGGTGTGCTCTATGTAGGCTTGTCGTCCAGTTCAGATCACATGAAGTCCTTCGCCGCGGAAGCGTAAAAAGGGTCACTGGTGACCCTAACGCCAGGACCAACGCCCTGCTTCCACGACAACGTTCATCTGTCACCTGCCTCTGGGGCATCACACACCGCTATATTGGAAATCCTTCCCGTGTTCCCCGTCTCGGATAGACACAAGTTTCGCGTCATAGGTTCCAGAGAAAGGTTTATTGCAAGCGTAATCGAACCCGTCGAACACCCCGGGCTTGAGCTTTAAACTCACCTTTTTACTACTCGCTTCATCGGTGATGGTAAAAATTCCTGCTCCCCCCAACCCACTGATTTTTCCGCCGGTTTCTGGCTCAACAAACGCGATCTTAGTTTTTGTTGGCGCAACCTCGGCGTCGAACCGGAACGCCTTGGAGATGGCGTGATCATGGACCGAGAGGACAGTGTCTGAGTTGAGTCGGAAGATGATATAGGCAATTGAACGCCGGACATGATCTTTCATAATTGTTTCTCCTTAAGGCACTTAGAAAAAACAAATTGAACAAGCAGCTTGAGGCGGCTACCCTGCTGGCATGACACGAGCGGAGCAAGTGGAATTCATTCGACACAAATATACGGCTTTGGCGCCCTTGCTGAACGAAAGGA
>VGTJ01000117.1 GCA_016874775.1 Deltaproteobacteria bacterium | reverse complement strand
TTACCCGCTGTCATCGCTGTCAGAGTATAGAGGAATTAGTCAATTTAGTCTTTGCTTGGCTGCAAAAACGCCGGTCCTTCCCGGTGGAACGTCAGGTGTATGCGCTTCCCCTCGCCGCCTAGCACTTGCCATCGAGTGAGTTTCTATTTAGATACCGCGGGGAAAGGATCGAAATAAATACTGCGACGTCTGCTAGGTCATTGTTGATTTGGTTTTGGAAGTTGAGATTACCGCGCAGGTTCCTTGTATCGCGCCAAATGCGCGGGGGACGGCCGAGGAGCTGGGCAAGACGGATCTCCAGGCGTTCTTGCAAGTAATCAACCCAGCCCTGTGGAATACCAGAGTAGTGCTGGTTATCGATATGCGCGTAGCTGATGAAAATGTCCCACATATTTCCCGAAGGGATTCATCGACGAATTCTCACTGGTTGTCAAGGAGCCAAATCAGGGGCCTTGGGTCTGGAGGCTTGAGGCTTGTTCAGGGAATAGAAACAACGGCGTACCGAGTATGTCCACTTTACATGTCCACGTTGTATGGCCTATGAGTACGGACACTTTTCGCAAGGAGGGAGTATGAAAATGGCGTTCGGTGTTTGGCGTCGAGTGTTCAGGTTTTGGGGGAGTGTGGTCGTTGGGACCGTAGCCGCAGTGCTGTTCGCTGCAACGGCGATAGCGCAAGAGCCCACGAGCAGTCAGAAATGGTGGCCTTCAGAGTGGGGTGCGAATGATCAACGTGGGGCGATGAATCGCATTACGCCAAAGAAGATTCTCCAAGCCGCGTCGCTCATCAAGGAAGGCAAAATCTATCAACTGGGACGGCTCTACGAGACGGGCATGCCGCTGCCGGGCAGTCGGAGTTTCGCATTAACCATTCCTGGCATGCCGACCCAAGGTCCATCAGGAAAAAACAAGCTTGTCGCAAACAGTGAGATGGTGGCAGCGGAGATTGGGCAAGTCGGTACCCAGTTCGACGGGTTGGGGCATGTCGGCGTGCAAGTTGATGGCGAAAATCTCTTCTACAACGGCAACAAGCTCTCGGAATTTGGTGATGCCTATGGCCTGAAGAAACTCGGCATTGAGAATGTCGGCGTGATCTTCACTCGTGGTGTGCTGCTCGATGTCGCGGCGTACAAAGGGGTGGAGCGTATCGAGGGAGCATACATCGTAACCGTTGAGGACATTACAAATATACTCGCGAAACAGAAAGTCGATATCCAAGAAGGCGATGTCGTGCTGTTTCACACCGGGCACGGCAAGCTGTGGAAGACCGACGCTAAGAAATATCTGGGAGATGCTCCAGGGCCGGGAATTACGGCGATCAAATGGCTGATCGACAAAAAAATTGTCATGCTCGGTGCAGACAGTGGGCCTGTCGAAGCGATGCCCGGTGAGAATAAGGATATATTTGTCGAAGGACACGAACATCTCCTGGTGCGCAATGGTATCCATATTCATGAGAACCTCGACCTTTCGGAGTTGGCTAAAGACAAAGTGTATGAGTTCGTGTACTCGTTTGCGCCGTTGCGACTGAAGGGCGCGACGGGCTCGCCGGGGAATCCGGTTGCGATTCGGTAGAAGAAGACAAGACAGAGATTGCTTCGCTGCGCTCGCAATGACAAACTGCCTTTGATTCTGAACTCAAACAACGACAAACGAAGGAGGGTTAGGATGGCGACAGCAACTCCATCACAGGAATTACCCCATAACGCTTGGCGGCAAGTGACGCCTGGTCGCACTGGGTGGGCACGCACCGCGCGTGCCGGTGACCCGCAGAAGTATTTTATGGTCTCGGTTGATACGCATGGCATCGAACCGCTTGATTTTCTTTCCTCGCGTATCGAGAAGCAATATCGCGATCGCATTCCTTACGTCAAAGTTGATGACGACGGTGCGGAGTGGATGATCACAGAAGGTATACAACCGATGTTGGTGAAGCCAGGCCGCGACACGGTGAAGTATCTCATCGAGCGCGAGGCCTACGAGGAGCCGGATTATTTTCAACCGTATACGAGCCGCATGGATGCCGAAGACCGTTTGCGTTATCGCGCCAGTGGCGATGTGAGTCAACGCGTGCGTGATGCTGAGGCTGATGGCGTGGATGCGGAGATCATTTTTCCTAACAAGGGGTTATTGTGTTTCACCACGCCCGACCCGGTGTTTCAACAAGCGATGTTTCGCGTGTGGAACCGCTGGGCACGGGAGAACTTTGCTGACCATTGGCACCGTTTCATGCCTATGGCCATAATTGCGCCGGGTGACCTCGAAGGTGCGATGGCAGAAGTAAAATGGGCGGCTGAGCAGGGATTCAAAGGGCTGACGTTGCCCAATAAACCGATCTTCGGTCCACCCACGCCCGGAGAGCTGCAATACAACGACAAGCATTTTGATCCGTTGTGGTCTTTGATCGCAGACGTGGATCTGCCGATGACGTTCCATGTGTCCACTGGTCGTGACCCGCGTGGGGTCACCGGTCTTGGCGGCGCGGTGATTAACTATGTGTGTCATTCGATGCCGACAGTCATGGAACCGTTAGTGAATCTGATTAGCTCTGGGGTGTTCGAGCGGCATCCGAACTTAAAGGCCGGCTCGATTGAAGGTGGTATTGGTTGGGTACCGTGGATGCTAGAGGCGATGGACTACTCGTTCCAGGCGCATCATATGTGGGTACGACCGGTGATGCCGGAGTTGCCGAGTTTCTATTATCGCCGCAATTGTTTCTCGGCTTTTATGGAAGACCATGTGACGCTGCCACGTGCCGAAGAACTTGGTATCGTGGACAACCTGATGTGGTCGAACGATTATCCGCATCATGAAGGCAGTTGGCCGCATTCGGCTGAGAGTATCGAACGACAACTGGGTTGTGTGTCGGAAACAAATCGGGCAAAGATATTGGGGCTGAATGCCGCGCGGGTATTCAAGCTCAAAGTCCCGGCGGGCAAATAGCAGCATACAAAAAAGGAGGGTTCACTATGAGTGCACAAGAATTACAATCGTTGGCCAACCGGTTCGTCGAGGCGTTTAACAAAAAAGACATGGCGACGGCTATCAACATGCTGTCAAACGACCTCGAAGTGTTTGACCATGTGCCATATCGTTTCGACAATAAGGAACAGTTTGCTAACTTCCTGAATGGCGCGATGAGCGCGGTAGAGGTCGTGAACTGGGGGTTGCGCCAATCCTCGGCCCGTGTCTTCGGTGATGCCGGCGTAGTGAATGCGTATGATACTTTCACTGGCGTGCTGAAAGGTGGCAAAGTGCAAACGCTGCATGGACGCACGACGCTGATGTTCGCCAAGCAAGGTGGGCAGTGGAAGATCGTGAGTGCGCATTTTTCGCCATTGCCGCAACATGCGGGGTAAGAACTGACAGAGGGTTGAGATGTCGACAAGAGTAGGGAAGTCTCGCAGGTTCAATCTTGAAGAAAGACTTCGGTGCAGTTGCCCCAGGATTCTACCCTCACCCGTACTCGCTTGGCTTGTACTTCCCTCTCCCTGGTAGGGAGAGGGCTAGGGCGAGGGTCGAGAGCGAGGAAAAGGAAAACGCCTCTACGGCTCAAAAAAGAGGAGGACTTCACTATGCGACCAGCAGAAGTAAAATCCGATATGATCACCTATCCCGGTCAAAACGGGAAAGCGATTAATGCCTATTTGAGTCAGCCGGTTGCACCAGGCAAGTATCCCGGCGTGATCGTCATCATGGAAGCATTCGGCTTGAACGACCATATTAAAGATGTCGCGCGGCGCTTTGCTGCTGAAGGCTATGTGGCGCTTGCTCCTGATATGTATACCCGCGAAGGTTCGCCCGATCCGAGTAATATCAATGATGTCATTAAAGTGATGTTCTCGGTGCCAGATTCACAAGCGATGGCTGACCTTGATGGCGGTGCGGTGTTCCTTAAAGGTCGCCCAGACTCCAACGGCAAAGTTGGCGCGATCGGCTTTTGTTCTGGCGGACGCTACACCTTGATGTTTGGCTGCACCAGTAAGAACCTCAATGCGGCAGCCGATTCAGCCGGTGGTTTTATCATTCAGGACGAACACACACCGCAGCGGCCAGT
Organism: Deltaproteobacteria bacterium; assembly: GCA_016874775.1. NCBI lineage: Bacteria > Pseudomonadati > Myxococcota > Myxococcia > Deltaproteobacteria bacterium. The sequence continues at coordinate 16,500 of VGTJ01000117.1, read as the reverse complement.
ATCACCAATTGATTTGGTGAAGGATCTCAATTGCCCAGTGCTTGGTTTGTTCGGTGAAGAAGATCCGAATCCTTCTCCTGCGCACGCAGAGCGGTTAGAAGCTGAACTGAAGAAGCACGGTAAGACGTATGAGTTTCGCATGTATCCCAACGCGGGGCATGCCTTCTTTGCTGATTATTGACCGAGCTATCGACCAGTTGCCGCTCAGGATATGTGGCACCGAGTGCTCATGTGTTATGGCAAGTATTTGAAGGGGATGTGAGGATGGTTTTCGGTCCCTTCTCCCTCAGGGAGAAGGTCAGGATGAGGGGATCGAAAAGCCAGCAGCCTTATATTTCATCCCCTCACCCTAGCCCTCTCCCTGAGGGAGAGGGAATCAGAAAGCTACTAACTTAACGCCATTGCCCTCTCTCGAAAGGAGAGGGAATTTGAGCAGAAATCGCTTTATGCTGTTTCTGCCTGCCCTTGCATTCGTCGTTTTTCCTGCAGCCGCGCCACCTGTCCAGCAACTACGCGCACCTTACGCGGTGCGGCCATCCACATCGCCACCATTGAGACAATACTCATCCCTGCACATATCCAAAAGGCAAGGACATAATTGCCGGTGTAGTCATAGAGAAGACCGGTAATCCACGGGCCAATAGCAGCACCAGAGCTGGCCGCGACGCTCAACACGCTGGCGATAGTGGCGAACTGCCTGCCTTGAAACAACTCTAACGGAACTGATCCGAACACCGATGCCATGCCGTAACCAAGCAGTCCTTGCGAGGCGACCATCAGATACATCAGCAATGGAGTAGGGTGATGTTGCATCACGAGGAGGAGCAGATAACACAGGGTGAACCCTGAGATGCTGATCGTCCACGCCCATTCGCGTCCGATGCGGTCGGATAAATGCCCAAGGAAGATTTGGCTGACACTACCAGTGAGTCCGACGAGCCCAAGCGCATACGCGGCAATATCTGAGGGAAAACCGATGTCGTTGAGATATTTGGTTTGATGCACCTGGATGGAATACCAGGCGTACAGACTTGATAAAGAGGACAGCGCGAGCCACCAGAACCGCGAGGTGCGCATTGCTGTTGCAAGGGTCCAGTCGGTTGCGGCCCATTGGTGGTCGACGATGGTATCCGCTGCAGCACGGGCACGTGCGGGTGCATCAGTGGGTGAGTCTCCATCTGGGATTAGCCCCATGTCTTCTGGACGCTGGCGTTGCAGAAAGAAATTGAGTGGCACGACGGTAATCAACAAGATGGCCGCCATTGCCCAACACGCATAGCGCCAACCATTGTGGCTAATAAGGTATTGAATCCACGGAAAGAGAATAATCGAGCCAACGCCGACACCGGCAAAGGCAATGCCAAGAGCAAAACCGCGTCGACGCACGAACCACAGGGGCAGAAACAACGAGTGGCCCATGTAGCTTAGCGCAATCGTTCCGCCACCGACGAGAGCACCAAGAGTGAGGTGCAGATGCCATGGTTGCGAGATCTGTGTTGCCAACGCCATGCCGATGCTCATGATGATCGCACTAAAGGGAATAAGCAGGCGCGGACCAAAGCGATTGGTCAGCATACCGAGAAAAGGTGAATAGAGTGTCGCAACCACGAAACCAACTGAGAATGCCGCAGCCGTCTGGCCACGGTCCCAGCCAAATTCGGCCAAAATTGGCGGGAACAGTAGTGAGAAGGCGGTTCGTGTGTTGGTGCCGATTCCCAGCGTAATGAAGGCAATTGCGACAACGACCCAGCCATAGAAAAAGGGCAGGCGGGTCAGGGGTGAATGGTGTGTTGGCGTATCGTTAGTCATGGAGTGTGTGTTGTGATTGTAGATTTCTTCCCTCAGTCATGGACAATGACATTAAGTTCGCGGTTTTCAGGTTCCCTCTCCCTCAGGGAGAGGGCTAGGGTGAGGGGATGGAATAAGGAGCACTACACTTTCTTCCCCTCATCCTGACCTTCTCCCGGAAGGAGAAGGAACCCACATCCGTAAGGTTACGGCTGAACTTAATGTCATTACCCTTAACAGGGGGGAAGGAAGAAGATTATGCAAACTTCCGCGCAACCTCTGCGTATTTATCGAGAAACGGCAAAATTTCCTCGCGACCGGCAGTAGGCGCACGAACCACGGTACGCACTGCTCCCAATGAACGATACCGTTCAAGCCGCTCTATGCCCGCTGCATGAACACAGAAGAAGGAAATGGGAATCGACTGCGGATCTCGCCCCGCCGCACGTGCACGTTCGTGCAGATCTTTGATGGACGCAGCCATATCAGCAATTGCGGTCTCCACCGGAATCCAGCCATCACACAGATCAACGACGCGTTGGCGACCGACGGCAGAGTTCAAGCTGCCAAGCAGAATCTGGGGATATGGTTTGGTGAGTGGTTTCGGGTATGACCAAATCTTGTCGAAGTTCACGAACTGACCGTGATATGAGGCAACATCCTGAGTCCACATCGCTTTCATGGCTTCGATCCGCTCAGTAAAGACCTTCCAACGTTTATTCGGTGGCGTGCCGTGGTTAGCCATCTCTTCTTTGTTCCAGCCCGCGCCAACGCCAAAAATGAATCGCCCATTGGAGATGCGGTCGAGTGACGCGACTTGTTTCGCTTGTACGATCGGATCATGTTCGGTGACCAGCGAGATGCCAGTCCCGAGCTTGAGTGTCTTGGTGGCAGCGGCAGCGGCAGCGAGACCAATAAATGGGTCAGACATGTGTGCATATTCTTCAGGGAGTTCTCCGCCGCCGGGATACTGTGACTCACGGTTAGAGGGAATATGCGTGTGTTCTGGTAGCCATAATGATTCAAATCCACGTGCTTCGCATTCGCGGGCGAGTTCGTCAGCGGGCATGGTGTATTCGGTGTTAAAACTGAAAATGCCTAGTTTCATGATTATTCTCCTTTTTTGAGGCGATAATGGCGAACATAAGCGTTTAGCTCTCAGCCGTCAGCTCTCAGCAGGAAGCCAAAATTGGTAAGCTGATAGCTGAACGCTGAACGCTGAGCGCTTACGTCTACTGCGCGATATACCCGCCATCGACCGGCATCGCGAGCCCGGTGACGAATGTTGCCGCGTCAGAACAGAGCCATACCGCCGCTTCGGCTATTTCTTCTGGCTTGCCTAACCGTCCGTTAGGTTGGGCCTTGACCATCTTGGGAATCATTTGTGGGAAGCGGTTTGCACCTTTCATTAGCATTGGGGTCTCAATTGGCCCCGGACACACGGCGTTGACGCGAATCCCTTGCTTGGCGACTTCTAACGCTGCAGTTTTGGTGAGTCCCACCACACCGTGCTTGCTGGCGACGTAGGCTCCGGTTCGTTTCACGCCGATCAGACCGGCGTCTGAGGCGGTATTCACAATCGCACCGCCACCGTTCTTCAGCATGACGGGAATCTCATACTTCATGCACAGCCACACGCCTTTGAGGTTGATAGCCATGATGCGATCCCAATTCTCGTCGGTTGTGTCGACAATACTCTGTGATTTGCCGGAGATGCCAGCGTTGTTGTACGCGCAATCCAGTTTCCCGTAGGTCGAGACTGCGGCATTGACCATCGCTTCGACTTCGCGTGGGTTGGCGACATCGGTTTTCACGAAGATAGCCTCACCGCCAGTGTTCTTAATGAGCTTGACGGTTTCTTCTCCACCTTCGACCGTGACGTCTGCGGCAACGACTTTTGCGCCTTCACGAGCAAAGGCCAATGCCGCCGCTCTGCCGATGCCGGAGCTTGCGCCGGTGACCAGCGCGACTTTTCCGATGAATGTTCCTGCCATGATGTGTTCCTCTCTGTTGGTGATATTGGGGGACGCCCTTTTTTAGTTTATGGCCCTTGGGACTTGGGGCTAGAGGCTAGGGACTTGTAAGAAAAACTAGTCCCTAGCCCCAAGTCCCCAGCCCCTATTTCGCTGTTGCCGTCTGCGCAGCCTTTTGCCGAAAGTGCGGCATAACCTCTTTGGCAAATAGCCGTACGCCTTCGCGGTCAAACAACCCAGGCTTGCGCAGATTGATGATGAAATGGGTAACGCCGACATCAATATACGCTTGCATCTGTTCGCGGATCGCTGCAGGGTTTCCGACGAGAATGCTTTTACGGGCTTCGTCGGTTGTGGTGTTGCGTAACTTGGCTAAATTTTCCAGAAGACCCTGGGCGGCTGCGGGATCGGCCTTGATGTAGACCGGTGTTAAATATGACCATTCAATCTCCGCGCAATTGCGTCCCACTTTTTTGCACGCGTCTGCGAGCACTTTTCCTTTCTCGGCGATCTTGTCGGGGGCGAGATTGGGGATATTCCACATCTGCGCGTATTTGGCGACCAGTGGCAGGGTGCGTTTTTCGCCAATGCCCCCAATCATAATTGGTGGATGCGGCTTCTGGGCTGGTTTCGGCATAAACGGTGCGTCGACCAAGGTGTAGTATTCCCCCTTGAAGGAGGCCGTTGGCTCTGCGGTCCACAGTTTTGTAATCACTTCAAGTGACTCCCCTAAGGCTTTGCTGCGATCTTTGACCGAAGGGAAGACGACGCCATAGGCTTGATGTTCGCGTTCAAACCAGCCGGAGCCGATCCCCAGTATTAAGCGTCCATTACTCAGAAGATCGACCGTGGTTGCCATTTTTGCGAGGATGGCTGGATGACGGAATGTGTTGCTGCTGACCATCGCGCCAATTTTGACTTTTGAAGTCACAGTGGCCATTGCTGCCAGGAGTGTCCACGCCTCAAGTTCTGATCCCTCTGGTGGTCCGACGCTGGCAAGGAGGTGGTCATTGACCCACAAGGTGTCAAAGCCGAGCGCTTCGGCTTCCTTCCATACGTCTTTGAGTTCTTCGACCGTGATTTGTTGTTGCGCAGCTTGCAGACCGAAGCGAATCTGGTGCTTGGGCTTCGAGGCTGCACTTTGCGCGTGAGCCCCTGTTGTCACAACAAGACAACAGAGAGTGAGCAATCCGATAATGTAGCGCCGCATGATCCCTCCTTGAATGCCATGCGTCTACCATCTCTTACGTGGAGGGACAAGCGCGGAAGCAATTGCGTGATCGTGCGATCACCCGATTCCACCGTCCTGCGAAAACTGTCGGCGCAGCTTGGCAACCAGATGATCCCATGCCGTGACTGGAGCGTATTTGGCTGGATGAGCAGAGTCACAACATGTTGCTAACGGTTCAATGAGCGTGTCATAGTTTGCAGTCAGGAAAAACGTGAGCGCCATGCGGCGTTGAGCTTTGGTATCAGGAGGTAACACGCGGTGCATGGTCGAGATCCACTTGTCATTGGTCCACAACGCCATCAGATCGCCAATATTGACCTGGATACTCCCGGGCAGATACGGCACCTTTTCCCATTCGCCACTAGGCGTTTGCACCTGCAAACCAGGGCTATCTGAAGTTACAAGGGTAAGCGTGCCGTAATCAGTGTGTTCGCCGATGCGCATTTGGCCGGGAAGGGCAGGTGTCGGGAGTATGGGGTAATCGAGTACACGCCAGAAATCGACACTCTTATTGGTCTTATCGGCAAAGTAGTGGCGTGGCAGGTGCAGCGCTAAGGCAAACAGCGACATGATCGTTTGCGCTAACCGTTCAGTGGCATAGTAATATTCTGTGATGAGAGTGCGGAACTGCGCCGGTCGCGTTGGCCACACGTTCTCAGAAAAGATCCGTTGTCCAAGCGGGCTGCCGTAGTACGGGTCACGTCTGTCGATGTCGAGTCGTCCCAACGTGTAATTCGCTTTGAGATCAGGCGGAGCTTTCGTCCCCAAGCTGTAAGCCACGTACTCAGAACCTACCGGGTTGTAGCCGAAGTAGGTATGCGGGACTTTGTATTGTAGTTTTTCCTCTTCGGGCAGGTCGAAAAACTCACGACTCACCGCAAACACACGCTCCTGCAATTCCGCCGAAATGCCGTGGCCGGTAATAACCAGAAAACCAATAGTTTCACACGCCCGACCAATGTGGCGGACGACTTCCTGGGTTCCTGCCGGATCACCAGTGAGAGCCGGTGCGATATCAATGACAGGAACAGTGTGAGTCGAACCCATACGGATACCTCCGCTGCAGAGTTGTTGGCTGGTTTTACATCCGGCTGTAATCAGCTGCAACCCAGTGTTCTGGTCGAATACGAACAAGGAGGTCGCCATCCGCAGTGCCAGAGCCGTAGACCCGCGTAATATAATCGTCCCCGCCTTTTTGCCCGTAGTAGCGCCGTACTAACGGACGGATGTCGCGTTCCACACTCGCTGGCTCGATCGCTGATACGACACCTTCGACACTGACATACTTGTATGGCATCTGCTCTTCTTGTGCACACAAGCTGACTTGGCTGCCGATCTTTAATGCCTTCCCTTTGCGCGACGAACCACCTGTGACAAAACAGATTTCTTTCCCTGGCTCGTAGGCATACCAAATCGGGATTGCCAATGGCGCACGACCTGCCTGAGCAATGCTGATCACTCCGACATGCACACCGGAAAGGAACTGTTCTTTTTCTTGTTGAGACATACTTGTGGTCATTCACTCTTCTCCACGATTTTTTTCAGGCTGCCCACGTAAACGGAGCAAAATGCCCGTTGGTGCCACTCGTGCTCCATGACAGATTGTGATCATTGTAACTATACGTACGCGACGCAGCGAGGGCGAGCTTTGATGATACAGGATGAGCTGCATTCGTCGCCCATAGAGGTTCTTTGCCATTACCGCCCATGACCGCGGCGATGTCGATTTCTAAGATGTTGGGAATTGTCAACTTTCGCTCGTTGTTATGGATCTGAAAGCTAATGGGAGCAGCTTTTACCCCCAGAAACTTGCTGACCAGTCCAGCGTAGACAGCACCGGGAGTTCCTCCTGCCTGTCCAGAAAAAATCTTGCCGAGCGCTTCTTGCTGTTCTTTTGTCCCAGTTTCATCGACATAGACAGCGCAGGTCCAGTTGCCGTTGCGCATTTTACCGGGTCCAGGAAAAGAGATGATCCACACAGCATTGAGGTTGTCGATGCTTGTCTGTCCATAGGTGCCATTGTTGACGTGAAAAGCAAGTGCCGCATCACAGCGGTCGCGCGGGGTCGGAGCCTGTACCAAACATGCACAGATCAAATCGCAATTGCAGGACTCAAAATATTCACCAGCAATACTCCATTTTTCTGCCATGGGGAGCCTTCTTTGCCCGAATGTATAGAGTTTGCCACGTTGCGTGGACATTGACAAGGCACGAGGGGTGCCCACGCAACATGTAACAGGTAATTCGTAATTTGTGTTACGTGTTACGTGTTGCGAAAAATCGGGCACATTTCTGTTTGCGAGGCAGAATTTCTTTCGGGATAATCAGCAACGCTATTGTTGATTATCCCGATAAACAGCGGTAGCGTTGCGCCATGAAAATTCAGCGAGCGCTTGATTTGTCGACGGATGAGGGAACCGTTGCGCTTCTGGCGTTCCACGCATGGGCATGAAGTCGATTTTGTTGTGGGGGATCAGTTCGCGGTCGAGGTCAAAGCCAAGGCACGTGTCAGCGAACGCGATGCCCGTGGGTTGAAAGCGTTTCAGGAAGAACAGGCCGTGCGACATCTGTATCTGGTGTCGCAGGATCATGTCGAACGGAAATCAGAGGGGATCGAGTATCTGCATTGGGAGACGTTTCTCACGCGACTGTGGGACAATCAATCGTAAGTGAGTCTATGTCAAAAGCTCCCCACCGCGGCAAGTTCGACCCTTCGCTTGCGGTAATTTGTACCTTCTCTGTTCTTGGGCGCACGTTCTCCTGCTGAATTCTGGCATTTCCCTTGTCACTAACACGAAGCGGCGAATGGCATGGTTTTTGGTGAGTCTGTGCCTGTTTTCTGACAATGTGACCGCGCCTCGCTTGCGCATCAGTCGCAAGTGCATGGCCCAATGATCAGAGACGTCATTCCCGCGAAAGCGGGAATGACGCCGCTACGTTCACCTCTCAGAATCAACAGGACTGACTACTAGCAATACTGCGCGTAGACGCCATCCAGCATGCCCCAGAGCGCGTCTAAGGCTTGCTTACAGGCGGGAACAAGAGACTCTGCTTCTTCGCTGGTTAGGTACTCACGCAAAATCTGCCTTGCGGTGTCAGAATGAAAACGATCGGCTTGGAGATGGACTTGGAAGAACGAAAGTCCACGATCGTCGTTGATGCCGTAGAAACGACGTAGTCCATCAATCTTGGTTTCTGCGACTGCCGGAATCTGGGCTTCGTATGCGAGCAGAGCGACGAGGCCAGCGAGATAGGCACTGTCGCGAGTGAGCGAGCGGAAGGTGTCGACCAAATTCTGCGTCTCCGGCAATGGTACTGCTTTCGCGACGTCATCGCGGTTCACACCGAGTGCTTCCGCAAAACGCATCCACAGCTCTGGATGATTCTCCACGCCACGTTCTTCTTCAATGAGGTTTTCGAGCAGTTGTTGGCGGACAAGCAGGACTGGGCAATTGGCGTGTACCGCACTTACGTAGGTTGGAAAGGCTTCGACCTGACGATAGTACTGCTTGCTGTACTCTTGTAAGGCTGACAACGTGAGCGTCCCCGCACTCCACGCCTGATAAAACGGATGCTTGAGCAGGTGACGTTCCTCAATGAGGGTTTCGATGGTTGAGAGGATTTCAGCGAGACGACTATTCACTACATAACCTCCACAGAGAAATTTTTAGAGCGCACTTTCTTACCAGGCAAAGGAGGAGAAGGGAATACCCAGTTTCTTCCATGCCGGGTCTTCCCAGTAATTTATGCCTGCAGAATTGCTTTGGCAGCCAGCAGCCGCTCAATCTGGTCGGAGCTATATCCCGCGATCTCCTGCAACACCTCACTGGTATGCTGCCCTAACATCGGTGCGACGCGTTGCAGGATCTCTGGCGTACGTGAGAACTTAGGCAGGATGCCAGTTTGTCGCACTTTGTTCCATTGTGGATGGGTATGGGTGGCAATGAGATCGTTGGCAGCGACGTGCTCATCGCTGAACAGTGGCGGGAGTGGCAGGATCGGTGCACAGGGAACTCCGGCACGGTCGAGTAACGAAATCCACTCTTCCGTTGTGCGTGTTGCAAGGAGTGAGGTGAGTGCTTGGGCTAGTGGGCCTTCTACTGGTTCACGCTGTACGTCAGCAAAACTGTAGCCGCGCAAGCTGACTGATCCGGCAATTTCTGCGAAGGCTTGCCAGTGCTCAGGCTTGAGAATAGCAAGAAACAGCGAGTTATCTTGAGTTGGGTAAATACGATAGATGGCACTCGAACCCCACAAATCTGGCGCACCGTTTTCCAGGTCTGCGCGACCCTCGTAGAAAATGAAGTCACCCGATTGCACAGCCATTGAAGCGTTCAAAAGCGCGGTCTCGACGTATTGGCCTTTGCCGGTGCGTTGCCGTGCAAACAGAGCCGCTGTGACTCCATAAGCCGTGAGCAATGCCGCGGCGTAATCACAGACACCACAGGTGAGATAAAAGGGTGGGTGTCCATGTCCGCCTTGGGCACGCATCAAGCCTGAACGCGATTGCAGCAAAGGATCAAAGCCAGGCTGGTCGTGATCTGGCCCGCTTGAGCCAAAAGCCGTCACCGCTGCATACACTAAGCGTGGATTGATCTTTGCCAGCGTCTCATAATCGATGCCATAACGCTTGGTCGCTCCAGGTCGCAGGTTTTCGACGACAACATCAGCTTTACGAACGAGATCATAGACCACTTCTCGCCCTTCGGCACTATTAAAGTTCACTGACAGTGCACGTTTGCCTTGATTCCAGCCGAGGAAGCCAAAGCCGAACGAGCGAAAGGCATCACCTTGGGAGGTTTCAATCTTGATGACATTGGCGCCCAATTGCGCCAACACCATCGGTCCGAGTGTACCAGCGATGTAGCTGGCGAAGTCGAGGACCACTACTCCGGAAAGTGGGGGTTGGGCACTTGAGGCTTGAGGCTTGAGGCTTGGGAGGAGGGGGAACGAGTCTCTAGTCTCCAGCCTCTAGCCTCATCAGAATGTTGCTCCAACGTCGGTGCTGGCCCCTTAATCTCACCAGGAGTGTCAGACAGTCGAATGGGCACCCCCATCTGTACGGTCTTGCCCAGCTCGGGGTCGTTGATTTCGACGCGCATGCCGTTGTGGATGGTTTGTCGCCAATCCATGAATTCCTGGCGGCTGGTGACAGGTGCATTGGGGATGTCGGCCTCGCGCAGGATCCGTAGCCACTCTTCGCGCGGTTTGGTGGCGATCACTTCCGCAATGGCATTGGCAAGGTCATCACGATCTTCGGGTTTGATACCCCAGGGAGCGCGTTCGTAACGTGGGTCAGCGACCCACTCAGGATGTTCGAGAGCAAGGCAGAACTTGTTGAAAAAAGTCGGATTGCCACAAGCGACAAACAACCAGTCATCTTGGGCTTTGAAGAGCCGATAACACGGGATCGGACCCAGCGGATTCATCCGTCCGCTAAACAGACGCAGCATATCAGGATGAAAGAGAATCGTTCCTGTCTGCATGGCGAACGCACCAGCCAGCCACGAAACTTCGATTTTTTGGCCTTGACCACTCTGGGTGCGCTCAAAGAGTGCGGCAGTGACAGAGCTACAGGCAACGAACGCCGCGCCATAGCTAGCGATTGGGATCACAAGTTGTACGCCACCGTCGCGATGCGACCATTGACTCCCCAGTAAACCGCTCACCGCGGCAACTAGTGAGTCATCTGGATACCGATCGGCGTGTGGACCTTTACTGCCGAAGGCTGGAAGATGGCAGTACACCAGGCTAGGGTTATCACGAGAGAGCTGCTCGTGTGACAGGCCAAGCGTTTCTAATGCACTTGACTGGGCGTCGACCAGCACGACATCGGCAGTTGCGACAAGCTGCTGCATCACTGCGCGTCCTGCAGCCGTTGCGGCATCAGCCACGACACTTTTTTTGCTACGATTCCAGATGTGGAAGCCCGGCGTTCCGCGGGTATGGTCACCTGTTGGTGGTTCAATCTTGATGACCTCAGCACCTTGCTCAGCCAACAGCATGCCTGTGTATGGGCCTGCGATTCCTTGAGCGATTTCAATAATACGAATGCCATCGAGTGCACTTGCCATCTTTGTTCTCCTCTTCTCCGGGGAAGGATAACGGATAAGGGAGAAAGGATAAAGGACGAAATAGCAGGAGAGCCTCTGCTTTGTCTTCGCCTCATCATTCCGCAATCCGCATTCCACACTCCGCAATTCTAGCGTGCTTGAGTCTGCTCCCTTTCTTGTGGAAGATGCCAACAACAGCTACGAGAGGAGGATATAATTATGGGAATGATCGATCGTTACGTGGCCTATGCGGCAGCTTTTGAAGAAGCCTACGCTTCTGACAATTGGTCGAAATTGGAGCCGTTCTTTACTGAAGATGCGGCGTATCACTTCATTGCCGCTCCGCCGTTTGGTGGCAAGTTTGAAGGACGTGCGTCGGTCTTCGCGCAGTTTAAGAATTCGGTGAATGGTTTTGATCGCCGTTTCGATACGCGCCAAGTCGATCTGCTCGAAGGACCAATCGAGAAAGATGGTGGCGTGTGGGTACGCTGGCGAGCCAGCTACTCACGTGCTGGCATTCCTGACCTGGCGATGGAAGGCGAAGAGCGTGCAGTCTTTGTTGGGGATCGGATCAAGTTGCTCGAAGATCGGGCCTCAGACGCCGAAGCGCAGAAAGTCGGCAACTACTTTGGGCAATACGGCGCTAAGTTGAAGTAGTCGATGATGTGAATTACCGGCAGATGCCGCTTCTGCCGGTTACTTGTCCGATAGGACCAGCTGGTGACGGAGTGCGTAGGCGACTAACTCTGGAGTGTTATGGACGTTGAGCTTCTTCATGAGGTTCCGTCGATGCGCCTCAATGGTCCGTGGGCTCGTCTGTAAGCGTTGGGCAATTTCCTTGGTACTCAAGCCTGTGGTAACGAGTTGGAGCACTTCCTGTTCTCTTGAAGTCAGCAGTTGTTTCTCCAGCTCAGGATCATAGTCAGCACGCTGCAGATACGACTGAACAACAACGCGAGAGATCGTTGGGCTCAGATACATGTGTCCTGCGCTGACTGCTTCTACAGCTTCTACTAGCTCACGAACCGCGCCCTCCTTGACGACGTACGCTGAGGCTCCAGCTTCAAGTGCCCGATGGACATACACTTCGTCCGTGTGCACTGACAAAATAACGACTCGGATATTCGGGGCTTGTGCTTTGAGTCGTCGAGTGGTCTCAATACCGTTGAGATCGGGGAGATTCAAATCCATGACAACCACAGTAGGCCTGAGCGATTTCGCCTGCTCAATCGCCCTCGGTCCACTTGCAGCCTCGCCACACACGCTGATGTGATTGTGCTGCGTGAGGATCGCTTTGCATCCAGCTCGTACAATGGCGTGATCGTCAACGAGAAGAACCGCTTGCTTCGTGTTCATGAGGTTGTCCATTTTCCGTCGCTAAAGAGAGAGGGACTGTAACACGAATTTCGACACCCCGCCTAGGGCTGGACCGCAATGTATATGTCCCACCGATTTCCAGGGCACGCTCTCGCATGTTCCACAATCCCAGTCCACGCCGTTCCTCTCGTGGTGGATCAAAGCCATGTCCAGATTGCCCGGTGTCTTCTGATCTTAGTTCCATTCCGCACCCATTGTCTGAGATGAACAGTTGTACGACACCTTGGCCAACTCCTAGCTGAACACTGATCTGAGAAGCCTGAGGGTGTTGGAGGCAATTTGACAGTGCTTCTTGCGCAATGCGGTACAGTGCAGTTTCAACCAGAGCGGAGAGGGGCGGAAGATCAGAGGTGAGCTGCAACAGGATATGCACGGAGGAGCGTCGAGCTAAGGTGGTTGTCAAATCTTGTAGGGCACTTACAAGCCCGATATCGTCAAGAACAGTCGGGCGCAGCGTCCATGCGACCTCTCGGACCTCTTGCAGGGCCTGACTCAGCACTGTGCGACACTGCTCGATTTGTGCACGTGCTGGTGTTACGCCTTCGAGTGCTGCCTCGGCAAAGTCAAGATGCATGCGCACCCCAACCAGTAATTGTGCGACACTGTCATGGAGGTCACGCGCGATCCGCCGCCGTTCCTGTTCTTGCCCATGCCGCACTGCCAGTGAGAATCGTTGCAACTCTGTTCGCAAGCGTCGCTCAACGTCAAGATCTTGCTGCAAGCGTCGCCGTTCCAGACAACGTTGTACAGCGTTCTCGACATCGGCGAGTTGAAAGGGCTTGAGGATATAATCATAGGCCCCGCCTTTGAGCGTGCGAATCGCAGACTCTATGGTTGGATACCCAGTGGTCACAATAACGTCGGTTGTCGGAGCACAGACTTTGAGGTGTTCTAATAACTCTTCGCCACCGAGGGTTGGCATTTTTAGATCGGTTAGCACGATGGCAAACGTCTGATGGGCGCATAGGTCCAGGGCTTCGCGTCCACTCCTGGCGGCGGTAACTTGATAGCCGCAACGGGCAAGATAATTCGTGACCAACTTTCGGATAGTTGCTTCATCATCGACAACAAGAATTGCGTCTGTCGTCAGTGACGGGGTACTAGAGGGAGTTTGTGGGTTCAAGTTTTTTCTCACTGCTTTCATGTAATACCTCATGGACGGCAAGGGCGAGCGCTTGCAATGGCGGCGGCTTTGGTAAACAGCGCACCCGCCCAGACGTGACGAGCGCGCGCCGTTCTTCTCCTAACGGATATCCGCTGATGACGATAATTTTTAGGTGCGGGTTGAGGCGCACGAGCCGTGCGTACAAATCGTCTCCTCCCATCTCTGGCGTGACCATGTCAGTAATGACGAGTTGCACCTTGTGTGAGTGTGTTTCGTAGACGCTCAACGCTTCCTGCCCATTTGCCGTAGCGAGGACGCAATAGCCGAGACGTTGGAGCATGGCTTGCAGCACTTTGCGCACTTGCACTTCGTCTTCCACGAGCAGGATGGTTTCTCCTTGCCCATAAAGGAGCATTTCCTGTTGTGCGTCGCTTTCTGCAGCGACACTGAGCGTGGGGAAATACAATGAAAAGGTGCTTCCCTGACCAAGCTGACTCTGCACGTGGATATGCCCCTGGTGTTGTTTGGCAATGCCATACACCTGAGAGAGGCCCAGACCGGTACCTTTTCCGACCTCTTTGGTGGAGAAAAAAGGTTCAAAGATTCGTTCTTGGACCTCTGGGGTCATCCCTGTTCCGGTGTCGCAGGCTTCAAGCACAATCCAGTGCCCGGCCGGAACTTCTTGGGGAACCGCCGCAGCGTGTTCTGCTTCGAGGGCCTGTGTGAAGAGGCGAAATTCGAGGACCCCGCCGTTAGGCATGGCGTCACGGGCATTGACTGCCAGATTGGTTAATACTTGCTGTAGTTGTGTCACATCGCCTTGCATCCAATGCTCGCCGGGAGCAGGATTGATGTGTACCTGAACATGTTCGGGGAGAAGGCGGCTAAGCAATTTGCCAGTTTCCTTGAGTAGCACAGTGAGGTCGAGGGGTTGTGGTTGATTAATCGATTGACGACTGAAGTCGAGCACTTGACGAATAAGCTGCGCGGCTCGTTTTCCTTGCTCTGCAACTGTGCGTAACCCTTCGTGAGCGAAGGGGGAGAGCGACGATTCGAGTTGCAGCAATTCGGCAAAGCCGAGAATCCCCGTCAGAATGTTATTGAAATCGTGTGCGATGCCGGCAGCCAGTTGTCCGACCGCCGCTAAGCGTTCTTGTCGCACAATTTGTTGTTGCGTCAACTGCAACTGATGGAGGATCTCTTCTAGACGATGATTGCTCTCCTGCAGATTTTGTTCGGTTTGCTTCCGATCTGTGACATCGCGACCGACCGCCTGGATTTCGAGAATTGCGCCGCGCTGATCGCGGATGGCATAATCTTCCCACGCCATCCAGCGGATTCCTTTCGGCGTCAGAATCCGTTGTTCAACACTGACACGATATGGCGGCACAGACAACGCTTGCATAGCCTCTTGAGTTGATTCGCGATCGTCGGGGTGTACGTACTGTAAAAAGGACTGCCCCAACAGTTCTTCACGAGGTTTGCCAAACGTTTGGCAGTACGCATCGTTCAGAAACGTGAATTTCCCTTCTGAGTCGACTCGCACGACGAGGTCTTGTTGCGATTCGACGAGACCGCGATAGCGTTGTTCACTTTGTCGTAGTGCCTCTTCTGCCCGCTTGCGCGCGGTAATGTCTTGCACGGTGCCTTCGTAATACAAGGGCTCACCCGCTTGATTGCGTACAAGCCGAGCGGTTTCGGAAATCCAAATGCGTTCTCTGGCTTTGTGTCGATATATTTCGGATTCAAAGTTCTCCACGTGTTCGTGGGTTTCCAATAGACGCGCGAACTCGGAACGACGCTGCGGATCGACATACCATTCCACGGCAATATCCTTGACTGCCGGTAGCATTTCTTCCTCGCTCGTATAGCCATTTAGTCTGACCAATGCTGGATTGGCGCGGAGTTGTTTGCCCTCCAGGCTTGAACGGTAGATCCCAATGTTGGCATGCTCAAATATCGCGTGATATTCCTCCTCTGCGGCTCGCAGGGCGGCTTCGGCACGGTTGCGCTCAGTGATGTCGATGCCCATGCCCCCGAGGAACAGCCGACCAGCCGCATCGCGAAAGGGGAATTTGTAGGTCAACCATGTGTGCAGACCGTCTGGATGAGGAATGATTTCTTCAGCAGCTTGTGACTTTCCTGTTGATAAAATAGCCAGGTCATTTTCTCGTAGCTGTTTCGCTGTGTCAGCAGGCCAGAGTTCAGCATCGATTTTGCCCTCCCACGCTTTGGCAGCGGATCCGAACGCTTCGATGAAGGCAGGATTGATATAATGAAGCCGTCCCTCTGCATCCTTGATGAAGGCGATAGCAGGGCTATGGGCCATGAATGTGGTAAAGCGCTCTCGGCTGTCCTGCAAGGCAGCTTCGGTACGCTTGTGTTCGGTAATATCCCGAGCAACACCGATGACGCCGTTGATCTGTCCTTGCCCGTCTCGGTAGGCATCTTTCCTCGATAAAAAGGTGCGATATGTACCGTTGTTCGTCGTTGTTTCTTCGTACTCTACGCTGGCACCCGTTTGTATGACTTGTCGATCATGCGCCATGATGCGTGCGGCTACGTCGGGTTCGAATATTGCGGTATCGTCTTGCCCGATAATGTCTTCGACTGACTTGCCGATCCACGCAGCACCAGCGGCATTAATCAGGCGATAGCGGCCAGAGGAGTCCTTAACAAAGATGCCGTCACTTGTGCCTTCAAAAATTGCCCGGACAAAGTTACTATTCTCTCGCAATGATTGCTCTGCTCGCTGGCGTTCTGCGATTTCTTGTTGTAGGCGACTATTGGTTTTTGCCAGTTCCTCGGTTTGCTGCTGAAGCTGCTCGTGGAGTCGAGCCTGTCTAAGAGAGTGTTTTGAAAAAGGGATTGGTAAGCTTGAGGGATGAATACACTGCCGCGAGTTTATCCAACGGACCTGACCATGACCGAATGGACACAATTGAAGAGCTTCTTTCCCCCGGCCTCTCGCCG